>JAGHCI010000070.1:0-5085 GCA_021160545.1 Candidatus Aerophobota bacterium
ATTGCTATCCTTGTCCGAACAGTCATGGGCAAGGGGGTATCTTTCATGGAGAGCAAATTTAAATATCATGGACAGCCTCTCTCGGTTGATGAATGCAGGAAAGCTCTTCAGGAGCTGGGTGTTGAAGATGACCTTGAAAAGTACTTCAATTTAAGAAAAACCACCCCTCCTGCTCAAATTAAAGCAAAAGAGGAAATTCCACCTGAGTTAAACATTGACCCGGGAAAACCCATTGTTTACAGGGCAGGGGAAAAGGTAGCAAATCGCAATGCTTTTGGAAAGGCACTGAAAAGCCTTGGTGAGGTCAACAGGGGTAAGAAAATTCCCATAGCTGTCTTTGACTGTGACCTTCTTGGTTCTGTGAAAACTGATGAATTTGCAAAATCTTTACCTGAATGGTTTTTTGAGGGAGGAATCCAGGAGCACAACACCGCCGCAATTGCCGGTGCTCTCTCAACTCAGGGAGTTGTCGTATTCTTCTCAGATTTTGGCGTATTCGGGGTGGATGAGACTTACAACCAGCACAGATTAAATGACTTAAACCATACCAGTTTAAAACTTGTGTGCACTCACAATGGTATAGATGTGGGGCAGGATGGAAAAACTCACCAGTGTATTGACTATGCTGGTGTGATGAATAACCTTTTTGGCTTCAAAATAATAATTCCGGCAGATGGCAACCAGACAGACAAAGTCATAAGATATGTTGCCACCCATCCTGGCAACTTTTTTGTGGGAGTGGGAAGGTCAAAATTGCCCATTATCTTGTCTGAGGAAGGTGTGCCCTTTTTTGGAGAGGGTTATGAATTTGTTTATGGAAAAGCAGAGGTTGTAAGAGAAGGGAAGCTGGCTGTTATTATTTCTGCAGGAACTTTACTGCACAGAGCAATCCAGGCCTGGGAGATACTTAAAGAAAAAGGATACAGCGTAAGAGTTGTAAATATGTCCTGCTGGAGTGACCCTGACGCAGAAACTTTAAAGGAGGCAGCAAAAACCGGGATAATAATAACCTACGAGGACCACAATGTAAAGACAGGGCTTGGAAGTATAGTAGCCAATTTCCTTGCTGAAAACTCCTTAAACTGTTATTTTCGAAAGCTCGGTGTAAAAAGGTACGCACCTTCTGGTCCTGCTGAAGAACTCTTTAAGACAGAGGGGCTTGAGGTGGAAGATCTTGTAGATACTGTGATAGAAGCCATTAAAAAGGCAAATTAGGCTTTTTTGCTTAAATCTCAATTTACTCGTAAGATGGCAGAGGACTTCTCAAGCTCTTAAGCCAGTCCTTTGCCATATAAGAGCTTCTCACAAAAGGGGAAGAGGCAACGTAAATAAAACCAAGAGAATAGGCAATCTCCTTATACCAGGAGAAAACCTCAGGCCTGATAAATTCCTTAACCTCAAGATGCCAGGAGGTGGGTCTTAAGTACTGGCCTATGGTTAAAATATCGCACCCTGCACTTCTCAAATCTTTCATAACCTCAACCACCTCATCCCTTTTTTCTCCCAGCCCCACCATCAGGCCTGATTTTGTGTAAACATGAGGGAAAATTTCTTTGGATTCTCTCAAAATACCAATTGAACGTTTATAATCTGCCTTTGGTCTTACCTGAGGATAAAGTCTTGGAACAGTCTCAAGATTGTGATTTAAAACAAGTGGCTTTTCTTCCAAAACTTTTTTTAGAGACAAAAGGTCTCCTTTAAAATCTGGCACTAATACTTCCACCAAAGTTTCTCCTCCACACACTTCTTTTATACACCTTATTGTCTTTGCAAACTGTTCTGCTCCCCCATCAGGAAGATCGTCCCTTGTCACTGAAGTTATGACCACATACCTTAAACCAAGTTTTTTTACAGCCTTTGCAACATTTTCTGGTTCATCAGGGTCAGGGGGTAAAGGATTTCCCTTCTTGACTGCACAGAAGCGACAATTTCTGGTGCATATATCTCCCAGAATCATAAAAGTGGCAGTTTTTTTAGAAAAACATTCGCCAATATTGGGACACCTTGCTTCCTCACAAACAGTGTGCAGGCAAAATGACTTTAAAAGATTGTGCATCCTGTCTATGTTCTCCTGCTCGGAAGAAGAAAATCTTTTTGTAAGCCAAAAAGGAAGCTTCATACCTCACTTCTCCTTATCTTTAAATAGCATTTAATTATAGATTACCCTATATCTCTGTCAAATCACCAGATAGAAGTTCTTAAAAATTGACAACTCCTGTAAATTTAGCATAATAAAAAGTGAAAGAGGAATTTTTAATTTAACAACAAGGTGGGGGGAGGATGATTTACACAGAGGAGTTTTTCAGCGTCAGTTTTGCAGATGAAGAAGAAAAAATAGAGGAAAATCCTGTACCCTATGGCAAACCCTGCAGAACAGATATTGAAAGAACAAGGTATGTAGGAATAGCCAGGATAAGGAGACTGGAACCTCAGATTTACAGATTAGAAGGAGTTACCATAATAATTTTGCCTGGGAAAGACAAGGTAACAGAGGAGAAAAAAAGAAAAATAACCTCCTACGCCCAGACTTTAGCTGCAAGAAGGTATGCTAAAATCTTAAGAGGAAATTTTCCCATTGAAATAGACCCAAAAATTTACTTCATGCTTCAGGACGTTGCACTCTGGGTGCCAAGTAAAGGACTTGTCCATAGCATAGAAGAGATAATTGAGGATATGCTCTCTTTTTAATTTCTGAAAGAAAGGTAAGAAGATGAGGAGAAAAAAGGTAGAGTTTATTTTTTTATTTTTGTTTATCTTTTCTATTGTGCTTTGCGCAGGATCACTTTTTTCTTACGCAAAGATGCCCGAAATAGAGATAGATAACTGGGTAAGTATTTCCGGAGAGATAGATAAGGCAAAGGCGGATGAGGTAATATTAGCATTGATGAATCTTGATTCCAAACCAGGTTCTGCTCCAATTGGTATAAGAATCTCCTCTGCAGGAGGTTCTTTAACAGCAGTTATGGCAATATGTGATGTGATAAAGGCTACGCCACCCCGTGGTGACTCTTGCCTTGGGAGAGGCAACCTCTGGTGCTGCTATAATATTAAGTTGTGGTGACAAAAGGTATCTTGGAGAACATACAATCATTATGTTGCACCAGCCCACAGTTGTTTTTGAGGGCTGGAGTTTCAATCTTGAAGAACTTCAGGAATTTTCCCTTGCTCTCAAAAAAATAGAAAATCAGATGTATCATCTTTTAGCAAAAAATACAGGAAAAACAGAAGAGGAAATAAAACAAGCTCTAAAAAAAGAACTATGGCTTACTGCAAGGGAGGCAATAGAATTTGGGCTTGCTGATGAAGTCCTGAAAAAGGGAGAATTAGGAATAAAAGTGAGGGAGGAAGATTCCTCTTTAAAGGAAGAAAAAGAGGAAAAGAAAAAGGAAAAACCAGATGCAAACTTTCCTTCTCCCCCACCCTGCCAGAATTTAAACTGAAAGTCTACCTTATCAAAAACTTAGTTTTTTCTTTTTATTTTGAATTTGACATAATATGCAACAAATATATAGTTATAACCTAACTTAAAGCGAGAAGGAGAGGGGAGCTTGCTTTTTTTTCTTCTAACTGTCATAGGAATATCGCTTTCAGGTGTGATGATGCCAGGACCTGTATTTGCTGCAACCATCTCCAAAAGTTTTAACTCAAAGTTTGCCGGTTCCTTTGTCGCCATCGGACACGGGATTGTAGAATTTCCCCTTATGTTTCTCATTTACTTTGGACTCTACAATTTCTTTCAAAACCAATTTGTGAGGATATTCCTGGGAATTGCAGGAGGGATAGTTCTTATCTACCTGGGAAAGGATATACTTCATCTCAAGTCAGCAGCGAAGGCTTCTTTTCAGGAAAATCCGACCTCAAGAGCCACTTTAGCAGGAGCTGTTACAAGCCTTTTAAACCCCTATTTTGTCTTGTGGTGGGTTACAGTAGGAACCACCCTCATCATAAAATCTGCAAGTTTTGGTCTTATAGGATTTTTTCTTTTCGGTGTTGTGCACTGGCTGTGTGATTTTTTCTGGTATTCAACCGTATCCTTTGTAGCTCATCACTCAGGAAAAATATGGGGAGAAAAAGCTCAACTTTTGCTAATAGGTGTCTCAAGTCTTCTTTTAATAAGTTTTGGTGTATGGTTTATCGTATCTTCTCTCAGGTGGATAGCATAAAATGATGGAATTATCATCTGTAATTCTAATTTTTACAGTTTCCTTTGTTATCCCCTTTGGTGTATTTCCAAAAGCTATAAATCAGTTAAAAAAAGCAGGAATAGTGGGAAAAGATGTTAACAAGCCCGATGAACCCAGAATTGCCGAAATGGGGGGACTTGTTACAGTTGCAGGATTTTCTGCAGGAGTAATTGTAGCCGTAGCCCTTAGAACTTTTTCTCATCAGCTTGGAGGTGTAAACCTTATTGACATCTTTGCTATTTTATCCACTGTCCTTTTAATTGCTCTTATAGGAATAATAGATGACCTTATGCTTTTACCACAAAGTGTGAAGGCTATAATTCCCATATTTGCATCTTTTCCTCTTGTAGCAATAAAAGCAGGTCACACAGTAATGAATATTCCCTTTGTGGGAACGGTAGATTTTGGAATAGTTTACTCTCTAATCCTTGTTCCTCTTGGAATAACAGGGGCAGCTAATGCAGTTAATATGCTCGCTGGATTTAACGGGCTTGAATTGGGGATGGGAGCAGTAGCTATAGGATGCCTGATGGTAATTGCTTACCTTATAAAATCCACCACCTCTTTCATAGTTCTTGTTGCAGGATTGGGAGCACTTCTTGCAACTTTAAGGTATAACTGGTATCCTGCAAAAGTGCTTATTGGAGATGTGGGAACCTTAAGTATAGGCTCTATAATTGCCTCAGCAGTGATCCTTGGTAACTTCGAACTTGCAGGTGCTGTAATAATTATCCCTTATTTTTTTGACTTTATCCTGAAATTTTTTAACGGTTTCCCTTCAAAAGGATGGAAGGGAGAGTACAGAGAGGGAAAGCTATACTGCCCCTCTCATGGTCCTGTAAGTCTGTGCCAACTTATCATGAAAATTTCTGGAGGGATAAGTGAAAGAAGGCTTGTTTTA
>JAGHCI010000062.1:0-5283 GCA_021160545.1 Candidatus Aerophobota bacterium
GAATAGAGCCTGGGGAAATTAGATGGGGAATGGAACTTTCTCCGTGTTTAAAAGAGAAAATACCGCAAATAGTGAAACTTGTGGTAGAAGAAATCAAAAGGAGCTAAAATGCTAATACTGGGAATAGAAACCTCCTGTGATGAAACTGCAATTGCAGTTGTAGAAGATGGAGAAAAAGTTCTCTCAAATCTTGTAGCCTCACAGGTTGAATTCCACAGAGAATTTTATGGGGTAGTCCCTGAGGTTGCCTCAAGAAAACACCTTGAGACAATTTTACCTCTGTTAAAAAAAAGCCTTGAAAAAGCAGGAGTGGGGCTTGGAGATATAAATGGCGTTGGAGTAACCTGTGGTCCAGGACTTCTTGGTTCTCTGCTTGTGGGAGTAATGGTAGCAAAGGGTATTGCTTTTTCTCTTAACCTTCCTCTTGTAGGAATAAATCATCTTGAAGCTCACCTTCACGCTGCCTTTCTCTCCAATCCCTCACTTTCTCCACCTCTTGTTGGACTTGTCATCTCAGGAGGACATACAGAGCTTGTGTATATAAACAAAGAGGGAGAATACAAGCTTTTGGGTTCTACAAGAGATGACGCAGTAGGAGAAGCGTTTGATAAAGTGGCAAGAATTTTAAACCTTGGCTATCCAGGAGGACCAATTATTGAAAAAATTGCCAGAAAAGGAGACCCCTCAAAGATAAAACTCCCTCTACCTCAATTTAAAGAGGAAACCTTTGACTTCAGTTTCAGTGGTATTAAAACAGCAGTGCTTTATCTTGTAAGAAAAATGAAAGAAAAAAGAACCTCTTTACCTGTGGAGGATATAGCAGCAAGCTTCCAACTTCAGGTAGCAAAAATAATTCAGGAGAGGATAGCACAAGCCGTTAATCTAAAGAAAGTTAAAGATGTTGTAATTGGAGGAGGAGTAGCTTCCAACAGATTCATAAAGGAGTTTCTTTTAGAAAAATTTAAAGGAAAGGTGAATCTGTACATTCCCCCTCCTGAGCTTTGCACTGACAATGCAGCCATGGTAGCAGCTCTTGCTTATCACAAGATAAAAAAGGGGCAAATCTCCTCTCTTTCTCTTGAAGCCCAGCCCGGCCTTAAAATTGGTTAATCCCACCCAAGAAATTCTCTTTCTTCTACTTTTTCAAGTAGCCTTTCCACCTCATCATCAACAATCCACTTATCATACACTGTCTCATCTATTTCATCTAAAAACCTGGATGGTTTCATAATTACGGCCTGTCGCCAGTTTCCGCCAATTATAGGATAACAGAGATAAAGCTCCTCTTTTGCTCTTGTTGCCGCAACATAAAGAAGCCTTCTCTCCTCCTCAAGACCATCAAGATTTTTAAGAGCTTTTGCCGCTGGAAAACGGCCATCTGCAAGCCAGATAACAAAAACAACAGCCCACTCAAGACCTTTTGCCTGATGAACTGTGGATAAAACTACGCACTCATCCTCTTCTTCTCCAAACACTACCGTTTCTGATTCCACACTTCCATAAAGAGCAAGTTCTGACAGGAAGTTTCTTAAAGAAGAATAACTTCGGGCAAAACTTGCAAGCTGGTTTAAATCCTCCAATCTCTCACCATAGTCAGGATATTTTGATTTCAGGTAATCTCCGTATTCTCTCTGAACAATAAAATGAATCATCCCGGCCGGATTCTTTCTGAAAGACTTTTCCTGCAAGAAAGATAAAGTTTCAACAAAACTTGACCAACCGGGGGGAGTTTTTCCCCTTGAGAAATTTTTCTTAATCTCGTCTGACTTTATTCTCTCAAGTGGATTTTCACTTGCCAAAAGGTCTTTCCATAATTTATCTGCAGTGACATTTCCAACACCCTTTAACATTTTAAAAAGTCTCTTCCAGGAAAGCTCATCCTTCGGATTAACAAGAATCTTCAAGTAAGCTGTAACATCTTTTATGTGAGCCCTTTCAAAAAACCTCAAACCAGACCTTACCACAAAAGGGATACCCCTTCTTGTAAGTTCCATCTGGATTTCCATTGAATGATAATGTGAGCGATAAAGAACTGCTATATCTTTAAGTTCCCTTCCTTCGTCTCTGAGTTCAAGAATTCTCTCTGCCACAAACTCTGCCTGCTGGTTAACATCCCTGAGGGGAATAACAGCTGGTTTAAAGCCGCCCTTTTTGACAGGGCGCAGTATTTTGGGGAACTGTCTTTTATTGGAAGCTATGATACAGTTGGTGAGAGAAAGAATGGGAGGAGAGCTTCTGTAGTTTATTTCTAATTTAAAAATTTTGGCATCAGGGTATCTTTTGGGAAAATCTATTATGTTGTTAAAATCTGCTCCTCGGAAAGAATATATACTCTGAGAGTCATCACCCACCACCATGAGATTGCGGTGAAAAGAAGCTACAAGGTCCACTATCTCTCCCTGAATCTTATTTGTGTCCTGGTATTCATCTACAAGAATATGAAGAAATCTTTCAGAATAAAAAGTCCTTATATCAGGATGTTCCACAAAAATTCTTTTCCAGTTAAAAAGAAGGTCATCAAAATCCATGAGATTGAGTTTTTTCTTTCTCTCTCTGTATTTTTCTATAACTTTTTTTATCTTCTCAATCTCCTCTGCAAAAAAAGGATACTTATACCTTACAACATCCTCTATACTTTTTCCTGTATTTATAGACAAACTGTTTATATCGGATAAGATTTGAGAGGTAGGAAATCTTTTCTTTTTTACATCTATAAATTCACTTATGCAAACATCCATAAGATCCTTTGAATCTTCTCTATCCATTATTGTGTAGCTGTTATCGTACCCCAAAAGGTGAGCGTGACGCCTTAAAATAAGATTTCCTATATGATGAAAAGTTCCTCCAACTATTCTCCTGGCCTGAGAAGACACAAGATGCTCCACTCTGTGCAGCATCTCGCGTGCTGCTTTGTTAGTAAAAGTAACAAGCATTATCCTTTCGGGAGATACCCCACAATCAAGAAGCCAGGCTACTCTATAGGTAATGGTTCTTGTTTTACCACTCCCTGCCCCTGCAATCACCAAAATAGGTCCTTTATCAGCTGTTACTGCTTCAAGTTGTTGCTCATTAAGATGCGCCTCGTAATTTATGCTTTTTTCAAAACTTCCCTTTTTCACACCCTTAAGATTAAATTTTTTAATCAAATTTATCCCCTTTAACCAATAATTTTAACCACTTCTTCAAAGGGCTTCCTGTAAGTGGGTTTTGGTGAAGAGGCAGGGTAGCCAAGTGGCGTAAGTGCAATTGGCTCAAGCTCATCAGGAAGAGCGAGTATTTTTTTTATTACAGAAGGGTTAAATGCTCCAATCCAGCATGTTCCAAGACCTTCGGCTGTAGCAGCAAGCACTAAATGTTCCATAGCAATCGCAACATCAACATCAAGATAACTCTTTCCATCAGGTCTCTTCCAGGCCTGCTCAGGCAGTCCACAGGCACAAATAACAAGTGGTGCATGCCAGAACCAGTTTCTGTTATACTCATCAGGAAATTCTTCTTTAATCTTTTCTGTATTCACCACAAAAAACCGCCATGGTTGGCGATTAGCGGCAGAAGGTGCAAGCCGCGCTGCCTCAAGAATCTTTCTAACCTTCTCCTCTTCCACAGGTCTTTTTTCATACCTTCTTACACTCTTTCTTTTCCTTATCACCTCGTAAAATTCCATCCCTTCCCCCCCTTTAAGTTACATAGTTAAAAAGAAACCTTTTATTTACTATAGCCTCATTTGACCTTATGTCAATGCATCGCATAAAGCGCGAAAAGCTTTAAATTTGACATATGTCCGAAATTTTTTTAGTATACATAGAATAGGAGGTGAGATAATAAATGATAAAAAGAAGGTTTTACCTGATATTTATAAGTTGCATTTTAACCTTTGCCCTTCTCTCATCCTCTGTTTTCTCATCTGAAAAACAAGAAAAACAAACACCTTTAAAAAAAGTAGTTATGATTATCGCACATAAAAACTTCAGAGATGAGGAGCTTAATATACCAAAGGCTATGATGGAGAAAGCTGGGATAAAAGTGGATGTAGCCTCTTCCTCAAAGGATACTGCTGTGGGAATGCTGGGAACAACTGTTAAACCTGACATTTTAATTGAGGAAATTGATGTAAAAGATTATGATGCCTTTATCTTTGTTGGGGGAGTAGGAGCATCTTTTTACTGGAATAACAAGTTAGCTCACTCAATAGCTCAAAAAGCCTTAAAACAAGGAAAAATTCTCTGCGCTATATGTATTGCACCGATTACTCTGGCAAATGCTGGTGTATTAAAGGGCAAAAAAGCTACCGTCTGGCCAGGTGAAAAGGAAAAATTAATAGCAAAGGGCGCGATTTATACTGGAAATAAGGTGGAGGTAGATGGGAATATAATAACAGCAAGTGGTCCTGATGTAGCAGAGAAATTTGGAGAAAAAATAATCCAGATCCTCTTATCTACAGAATCCACAAAGAAAAGCTAAATCATTGAAAATTGCAAATTTCCCAGATCTATTAAGAGAAAAGGAGGAGGTAAAGATGGATGTAATGGAAGCTATTGAAAAAAGAAGAAGTGTAAGAGCTTACCAGCAGAAACCTGTAGAGGAGGAAAAACTTAAAAAAATATTAGAGGCAGCAAGACTTGCACCCTCTGCAAAAAACTCTCAAGCCTACAAATTTGTTGTGGTGAAAGATGAAAAACTCAGGAAAAAACTGATGGAAGCAGCTGCCAATCAGCGTTTTGTGGGTGAGGCTCCTATTGTGATAGTCGCTGTTGCACTTAATCCAGAGTATGTAATGACCTGTGGGGTACCTGCTTATGCTGTTGATGTGGGAATAGCTCTTGAACATATGGCGCTTGTTGCTGCAGAGGAAGGTCTTGGAACTTGCTGGGTAGGAAAGTTCTATCAGGACCAGGTTAAAAGTATCTTAAATATACCTGAAAAATATAAGGCAGTTGCCTTGCTCCCCTTAGGTTATCCTGCAGACACTCCTGGTAGAAAATACAGGAAAACCTTAGAAGAGCTTGTATGCTATGACACATTTAGTGAATAAATAGTGAATAAAAATGTAAAATTATATGGAAATTTCACTGCGTTTGAAACTCCTTTTTGTGTTGATAGTAGTTGGAATTATATTCCTTACAGGAACAGCAGGTTACGTTTACATAGAAGGATGGTCTATACTTGATTCTCTCTACATGACCGCTATAACGCTAACCTCCGTTGGCTATCAGGAGGTTCACCCCCTTTCAGAAACAGGAAGGATATTTACCATATTCCTTGTTATATGTGGATATGGAATGC
>JAGHCI010000097.1:0-5247 GCA_021160545.1 Candidatus Aerophobota bacterium
GTTTTATTAGATGAGCTGGAAAATTAATATTTTAGATTGAGGTTGCTTAAAGAGTGAAAGGTGGTAAAAGAGGGTGTACTTCAAAACTATACGAGGAGGTGATGAGAAGAAGCAGAGAAAAATCTATCGCAGGAGAAAAAAGAAAAGAGGTGTAAATATGATAAAGAAGAAAAAAGTGATAAACATGATAATTTTGGTAGGAATGATAGTGATGGTGAGCGGCTTTAACAGTTTTTTGGCGGAGGCTAAGACAATTGTTATAAAGTATGCTCACGGAGGTCCTCCTGATCCTCTTAAGTTACCCGAGCAATCTGATGCTGTGTCATTCAAACATTATGTAGAGTCAAAATCTGGAGGTCGTATAAAAGTTGAAATCTATCCAGCCTGTCAGTTGGGTTCAGAACGCGAGATGCTTGAAGGTGTGCAGCTTGGCACCATAGAAATGGCTAATACAAGTGAAGGATCAGTAGCTGGATTTTATCCTCAAATTTTAGCCACTGCAATACCTTACGCTTTCAAAAACAGAAGAATTGCTTGGGAGGTGTTGGATGGTCCGTTTGGTCAAAAATTGATTGAGGATATCAGAAAGAAAACAGGCTTGCGGTGTCTTGATATAAACGATAATGGGTATCGCAATTTTACCAACAATGTTCGCCCTATACGCACCCCCGCAGACCTTAGGGGTTTAAAAATCAGAACAATGGAAAATCCTGCTCATATGAAAATGGTTGAAGCTTTAGGAGCAATACCTACTCCTATCGCTTGGGCTGAGGTTTATACTGCGCTTCAATTAGGTACAGTGGATGGCCAGGAAAATCCAGTAAGTCTCATTGTAGCAAAGAGATTTTATGAAGTTCAAAAATACTGCACTTTAGATGGACATATTTTCAGTATTGACTTCACCTGGATAAATGACAGGTTCTATCAGAGCTTGCCTCCTGATTTAAGACAAATAGTGCAAGATGGAGCTGATATGTCGGGTTTAGTTCATCGAGGGATGAAGATTTTGACTAATGCATTAGGTGTGGATGAACTGAGAAAACATGGTATGGAGGTCTATACTCCAACTGATGAAGAGCTTCGATTGTTTAAAGATGCTTGCCAGCAGCCTGTGATTGATTGGATTAAAAGTCAGATAGGTCCAGAATTAGTGGATGAATTTCTACAGGCAATTGAAGATGCAGAGAAGAAATTGGCGGTAGAATAATCTGGTACTTTCTTAACTAATAAAGAAAGAGGTGTAAGCGAGAGAAGGGGATAGCTTGTAAAAGCAGATAAGGATTATAAGCTGAGTCTGCTTTAAGGAAGCTATCCCCAGAAGGAGAAGTTTTGACTGATCTGTAAGTTTTTAAAGAAAAAGAGGTGATAGATTTTAATGAAGCGGATTGTTGCTGCGTTAGGTGTTATTGATAGAGCTGTTACCAGGTGGGCTATGAGGTTTTTAGCATGTTTGATGGGTGGAATGACAACAGCCATTGTGTTGGCTATTATTTCTCGATTTATTATCAAAGTACCTATGCCCTGGACTGAAGAGGTAGCCAGATACTTGATGATCTGGGCAGCGTTCATTGCAGGAAGTTTGGGACTCAAAAGAGGAGTTCATGTTGGAATTGTCTTTGTTGTGAATAGACTTCCTTGGGACTTAAGAAGATGGGTGAGTCTCATTGCCAAATTCAGTGTTCTGTTTTTCTTTATAGTAGTTATCTTAGAGGGTTTTCGCATGACTATGTTTGTATCTACCCAGTTATCGCCTGTTTTAAGAATTTCCATGGCTTGGGTATATGCGGCACTTCCTGTAGGAGGAATATTATTTTTATTTTACACTGTCCAATCTTTGTTTGAAGATTTGAAGAATTTTTTCGGTAATCGGTAAGTGGTAGTTGGAGTATGAACTTCTGCTTTCAAATGGGGTAAGGAAGGGGGGATAGAAGTGGTTATTTTAATAGTAGTAGTTTTTGTTATCACTGCACTAATCGGGATACCTATTGCTTTTTGTATGGGCTTAGTCTCGCTTGCAAGTTTGCTGGCAGGGGGAAGGGTATTTTTTCTTAAATTAATAGCACAGAAAATGATAACAGGAATAGACAAATTTCCCTTAATGGCTATTCCCCTTTTTATCCTTGCAGGGAACATTATGACTGGAGGCGGATTAACAAGGAGTTTGATTAAATTTGCTAATTTTCTTGTAGGTCATATTAGTGGAGGATTAGCCCATGTTAATATAGTTTCCAGTATCTTTTTTGCAGGAATAACAGGTGTTGCTGTTGCTGATTCCTCTGTTCTTGGGTCAATATTTGTGCCAGCGATGAAAAAAGAAGGTTATGATGTAGACTTTAGTGCGGCAGTTACAGCAAGTTCTTCTATTATTGGTCCTATTATCCCCCCCAGTGTCCCATTTGTACTGTATGGCTGTACTGTGGGAGTGTCAATCGCTGGTCTTTTCTTAGCAGGAATGCTTCCCGGTATTTTACTTGGTTTGGCTTTAATGATAGTGTCTTATTTTATATCCAAGAAGAGGAATTATCCTGTGACAAAAGTTCCTATTTCTTTCAGGGAATTTATCATTAGCTTTAAAGATACTGTATTAGCATTGGTTATGCCTTTGATAATTTTGGGAGGTCTCCTTAGTGGTGTATTTACTCCCACAGAAGCTGCAGGTGTGGCGGTAGTGTATGCTCTTATAATTTCACTTTTTGTTCTTCGCACTCTTAAATTTTCTGACCTTCCCTCAATTTTTGTTAATAGTGGAATAACTGCTTCTATTGTTTTGATGTTAATTAGCACGGCTAATATTTTTGGGACAATCTTAGCCACTCAGCAAATACCCCAGAGAATTGCTCAAATTATGCTTTCTGTGACTACTAATCCTTGGATGATGCTACTATTGGTTAATATTTTTTTGCTGATAGCTGGTATGTTCATGGCTGAATCTCCTAATATAATCCTTCTGGGACCCATTTTAGCTCCTGTGGTTACTGGTTTGGGAGTTCATCCTCTTCATTTTGGGTTTGTGATGGTGCTTAATTTAACCATTGGATTAATAACTCCTCCTCTTGGAGCATGTTTATTCATCCTCTGTGGTATAAGTAAACTTACGCTGGAAGAATTGACAAAAGCTATATTGCCCTTTCTGGTTACGGAAATTGCTATTCTTTTTTTATGCACTTATGTGCCAGCTATCCCGATGTTTTTGCCAAAACTTCTTGGTTTTGCATAGGATTCTGGTGTGACAGTTTTGGTGTAAATTGGGTCATTATCTAAAAAAGATTATCAAATGAGGAGGGTGATAGAGTGGGAAAAGGTATGATTTTTAGGCCAGAAGAGGAGATGAAGAATATTCAATGGAAAAAGTCTGTTAAGGGGAGTCCCGGAGTTTGGATTCAAGATTTTGTAACGAATAAGGAAAATACCCAGGTAACGGTTCGTTACGTAAAAGTAGAACCCAATGGAGAAATTATACCTCATACTCATGATGTGTTGGAAGTATTTTATATAGTCGAGGGTAAAGGGGAACTTTTAATGGGTGATAAAAGGCTGGTTTGTTCTAAAGGGAGCTGTTTGATTGCCCCTGCAGGGGTAAGACATGGTCTAAAAAATATGCAGGATATTCCTATACTCCTTTTCTGTGTTTTTACTCCACCACTATCAGAGTGAGATTTTTGTTTTTTTGAAAGTAGGTAATGCGAAATAACCAATAAACTTAATGTGAGAGGTAAAAATGTCAATACTTATTACAGGTGGAACAGGTTCATTAGGTAGTTTTTTAGCAAGAGAAATGGTAAAAAGGAATTATCAGGATATAATTTTGTTTGATTACAATCCGGATTATGAACGTATAAGTGATATTTTGAATAAAGTAAAGGTTGCCGCGGGAAACATCACTGATTGGACAGATGTTGTGAGTGTAATGAAGGAGCACGGAGTTAGAGAGGTTTTTCATCTTGCAGCCCTTCTTTCCACAGAAATTAAGGAAAAACCATTTTCTGGTTTCAAGGTTAATGTTGAGGGGACAGTGAATATTTTAGAAGCATCCAGAATATTAGGTGTTAAAAAATTGATTTTCGTAAGTAGTATTTCTACATTTGGACCTGGATTGCCAGAGCCTGTCAAAGAAACTTATCGTCAACAACCTACTAATTTGTACGGGATAACAAAACTTGTCGGAGAGCTGTGGTGTCTTTATTACTGGCAGGAGTACAATATTGATACCCGTATACTCAGGTTTCCCAGGATTGTTAATCCGGGAAGACGTGGGAAAGGAGTTGCTCTTTTTCCTTCTTTAATGATTGAAAAAGCAGCCCTAGGTGAGTATTACGAGATTGAGGTTAGCGAAGAGTATAAAGTTCCAATAATATATATTAAAGATGCCGTTGATGTGCTTATTTCGCTTTATGAAACTCGACAGATTAAAAGCAGAGTTTATAATATCAATGGATTGCTCCCTACTGCTAAGGAAATACTGGAAACGGTAAAAAAATATGTCCCTGGTGCTCGTTTAAAGTTTTCAAAGAAGCCTATTGTTCCACATCTTACAATACCTCTGCGTTATGATGATTCGAAAGCAAAGAATGAACTGGGCTGGAGAATTGGGTATACTTTGGATAAAATGATAGAAGATTTTATTAATGAGGTTCAGCAAAGGTAGTATGGAGATTGAATATTCCAATAGACAAAAAGAGGAGGTAAGAATGTATGTAACCAATATAAAAAAGACAAGAGAATTGAAGACTCCCTCCGGTAAGTCAGTATGGTGGTTGCTACCAAAGGAAATCGGAACCCCAAATTTTGAAATGAGATATTTTGAAGTTAGAAAAGGGGTTGAAGGCAAGGAAGAAAAACACCCCTTTGAACACGAAGTTTTTGTGGTAAGAGGAGAAGGTGTTATAAAAAGTGAAGGGAAGGAAATAAAGGTTAGGCCTGGAGATGCTGTCTTTATTGCCCCAGACGAACCACACCAATTTTTTAATTTTAAAGAGGAACCTTTTGGTTTTATCTGTATTATTCCTAATGGGTGCGAAGATCACCTTAAAGGTTAAAGTATATAGGAGAAAGAGTGGAACCCATATTTGAGTTTGACTTCTGATTCTCTCTTACAGTAAGTAGTGTTTGTTGTTGAGATGTTTGACTTTATAATTGATTGATAGATTTGGCATAAAGATATTTTCTTCAATTCTTTTATTTCCTGCCAGGAGTTAAAGGTTTTTTGAGCAACCCGCCGTTCCTTTGATTAAATTTTTAACTGTATCA
>JAGHCI010000049.1:0-4304 GCA_021160545.1 Candidatus Aerophobota bacterium
CACTGCATACTATAGGAAGCTGTATACCAGATTATGATGCTGCTTTTTTTAATAATCGTCTGTTTTACAAAAGAGCAAAAAATATAGGTAAAATAACCAAGGAACAGGCAAAAAGACTTGGTGCAACAGGTCCTATCTTAAGAGCAACAGGCCTAAAACACGATATAAGGAAAATTGATCCTTACGCTATATATGACAAGATTGACTTTGAAGTTCCCACAAGAGAGGATGGTGATGCTTACTCAAGAATATGGGTGGTGAGAGACGAGATGATTCAAAGCGTGCATATTATAATGCAATGTTTTGAAAAAATGCCTGAGGGGGAAGTTTTTAACCGTATTCCCAATCCATTTAAGTGGAAAATTCCGAAAGGAGAAACTTATGTGAGAGTTGAATCATCCCGGGGTGAATTAGGCCTTTACCTTGTAAGCAATGGAGAGGACAAACCCTATAGAGTTCACTTCAGAACTCCATCTTATCCTCACGGTCTTATTATCCTGGAAAAACTTTTAGAAAAAGCCAGCATTGCTGATGTGGGCAATATTATGATAAGCTTATATGTAGTTGCTCCGGAGATAGACAGATGAAAGAAAAATCACAAGTTAAAAGGACAAGTTTTTTAACACCTTTTAAAGCAATCAAATACTTATTTGAAAAGCCCGTAACTTTAAGATACCCTTTTGAACAAAAGGAACCTTCATCAAGGTATAGAGGATTTCATCTTAATGACTGGGATAAATGCACAGGATGTGGAAACTGTGCTGATATCTGTCCTAATGAAGCAATAACTATGGTGGAAATTCCCGAAATTAAGCCAAAACCGGGAGAGAAAAATGAACGTCCCCAGATTGACTATGGAAGATGCTGTTTTTGTGGCCTTTGTGTAGATATCTGTCCTCCCGGTTCCCTGAGACTTTCCCGAGATTATTTTCACATACATTTTGATAAAAATACTTTCACCTTACTGGCAAAGGATGAAAAGAAAGATAAGGAACATTTTCTGCCTGAGGAAAAATACTCCATATTCCAAGCAAGTCTAACTCACAGAAAGAAAAATAACGAAGGATTTACATCAGATCTTAAATATTCATTATTTGAACCAGAACGTGTACCAATGCCCCAGGTTCCGCCTGAAAAAAGAAAGCTATCATTTATAGAGCAGGTTCTTGGCTACTCAGACGAGGAGGCAAAAAAGGAAGCTTTAAGATGCCTTGAGTGTAAATTGTGTGAAGATGCCTGCCCAGCCCATCTTAAGATATCTGACTATATTAAGGCAATTTATGAGGGTAGACCCGATGAGTCTCTGAGAAAAATATTTGAAGATAACCCTATCCCCGCGATATGCGGAAGAATCTGCATGGCACATTGCGAAAAAGTTTGCTCCCTCGGTAAAAGAGGAGAGCCTGTTGCCATAAGGTGGCTTAAAAGGTACGCTTCGGATACAATTAAAGATTACGAAAAAACTCTTAAGCTTAAACCAGCCAAACTTACAGGCAAGAAGGTCGCAGTTATTGGTGCAGGACCAAGTGGCCTGACAGTAGCTTATTTTTTAAGGTTGAAAGGCCACAAAGTCACAGTCTTTGACTCACTCCCTGGTGGTGGTGGTATGATGCGAATAGGACCACCACTTTACCGTTTACCAATTGAGAGTATCGATAAGGATGTAAATTACATTGCTTCCTTAGGGGTAGAGTTTAAATTTAATACTACAGTTGGTAAGAATATTTTATTTGAGGATATTTACAAAGAATACGATGCTATTTATCTGGGAACAGGTACAACTGTATCTCGCTCAACACGGGTGAAGAACTCTGATAAAGCTTATCCTGCACTTTTATTTCTTAGAGAAAATAAAATTGGTAAGAGAGTAAAAGTGGGCAGGGAAATTATCGTTATAGGTGGAGGCAATGTGGCGATGGATGTTGCCAGAGAAGCCTTAAGGCTACAACACATCCAGTATCCTGGAGAAAAGGTAATCACTAAAATAGTTTGCTTAGAGGATTGGGATATAATGCCAGCTACAAAGGAAGAAATTGAAGATGCAAAGGAAGAAGGAATTGAATTCACCCCTGGATGGGGACCTAAGGAAATTAAAGTTGAAGATGGAAAAGTAAAAGGTCTTTTATGCATTAAAGTAAAATCTGTTTTTGACGAGCAGGGAAGATTTAATCCAACCTTTTATGAAGATAAAAAGATGTTCCTAAAAGGGGATATGATCATTGAGGCTATTGGGCAGGCCCCGGATTTTTCATTTATTCCTAAAGAATTATTTGACAGATTAGAGTTCACCCCGCGAAGGAAGGTGAAGGTTGATGAAAATGGGAAAACTTCCCTGCCAAAAGTCTTTGCCGGTGGTGATATAGTTAACCTTAATTTGGATGCGGTAACTGCGATTGCGGACGGGAAAAGAGCTGCTGAAGGAATTGACCTCTATCTAAAAGGAGAATTAAAAAATGTTTCCCGAGAATAAGAAAACCTCGAGTTCCTTTTGAAAATGTTAAAATTTAAAATACCTGAAGTTACAATAGAGCGTTTCCCCATTTACCTGAGGAGTATGAACAATCTACCAGATAACTTTATCCTTTCATCAAATAAAATTGCAAAGGTAGCAGGAACTACCGCTAACCAAGTAAGAAAAGATCTTTCCTATCTTGGCCGGCTTGGTATTCGAGGTAAAGGATATAAAATAGGTAAGCTAAAAAAAGAAATTATCAGAATTCTAAATATTGACAGAAAATGGAAAATAGCTATTGTTGGTGTCGGAAAGTTAGGCTCTGCTCTTCTTGCCTATCCCGGGTTAAAAAAGGGAAAATTTCAAATTAAACTTGCTTTTGATAACGACCCTCTAAAAATAGGGAAAACTATAGAAAAGATTACAGTCCAAAATGCAGAAAAAATACCAGAACTTCTCCCTCTACACAATGTAAAAATAGGGATAATCACTACCCCTCCAGAAGTAGCTCAGGATGTGGCGGATAAACTCATAAAGGGGAAAGTAAGGGGAATTTTGAATTTTGCTCCTGTTCAACTAACTGCACCTAAAAGGATAAAAGTTAAAAATATCGACATGTCTATATTGCTCGAGACAATTTCCTATTTTATAACTCAAGAAGAATTTATTTTAACAGGTTATACTGCCTCAGTTCTTTCTTCTGGTGGAAAGTAACTTTTATACAAAAAAATTAAAATAAAGAATGTGAAGCATGGATGAGAAAAATAAACCCTTAAAAGTTTCCTTCCAACAAAAAGAACGTAAAAATGGCAAAAGTTTTTTATCTTTTAAAGGTTACACAGTTGTGTCCTGTGGAACATTAAGAAGAGAATTAAATTACTTAAGGGATACAGGCTTTTTAGATGCTGATAAGATTCTCTACACCACACCAGGGCTACACGAAAGACAAACTGAACTGGAAAGGCAACTTATAAGACAACTATTAAACGCTAAGAAGTACTCTAAGAAAATAATAGTAGTTTATGGAGAAAGATGTTACCTTGATCCTGTAAACCCCAGTAGGGATATAGACAGGGTAATCCAGGAGCAGGGAGAAGGAATATCAAGAATACAGGCCAGAAGCTGCATTGATATGTTAACAAGTGCCAATGAGAGGGAAAAAATAAGTCGAGGAGGAAAAATATATTGGCTCTCTCCCGGGTGGGTAGAAAACTGGAAACAAATCTTTAAAGAATGGGATGCAGCCAAAGCTAACGAAACTTTTCCTCAACACAACAAAGCAATTCTCCTTGATGGTGTGAACTTCTTTGATGAGTATTCTCAGAAGTTTCCTGAAAAAATCCTTGGATTCTCTGATTGGATGAAACTTGAGATAGAACCTTACAAAATATCCCTTGGTAGACTTAAGAGCCTCCTTTTAAAGTGCCTCAAGTAAGAATAAAAATGCCAACCGATATAGAAAATTGGCTTGAAAAGGAAGGGGAGAAATTTCTAAAGGAAATCGGTATTAAGGAGGGATACACAATTTTAGACTTTGGATGTGGTGAGGGAAATTATTCTCTACCTGCTGCAAAAGTAGTTGGAAAAAGAGGGAAAGTCTTTGCTCTTGATAAAAGCGAATTTAAGCTTACAGAACTTTTGAAAAAAGCCAGGTTAGCAGGATTAAAAAATATAAAAACAATAGAGACAAAAGGAGAGCTAAAAATACCTCTGAATGATGAAAGCGTTGATGTGGTTTTGTTTTACGATATTTTGCATTCCTATTATTTTTCTACAAACGAGAGAAAGAAACTGTTAAAAGAAGCTTACAGAGTATTAAAACCCGATGGTTTTCTTTCAATATACCCAGAAC
>JAGHCI010000034.1:0-4986 GCA_021160545.1 Candidatus Aerophobota bacterium
AAATTAGCTAAAACTCCCATCAAAGGAAGCTGCTTAAAATAAAAGGAGAAAAGAGGAAAAAGAGAAAGCTGTGCTCCTAAAGAAATACAGAAAGGTTTTTTTAAAAAATTCGGCAAAGATGAAAACTTCTCCTCAAGATAGGGAACAATTAAAACAATTCCTCCTGTGGCAAGGAAGGAAAGCTGGAAACTCACTGTAAAAAGAGAAAGAGGATTTGCAATTAAACTGAAAAAGGCAGCAAGAAAAAGGATAAAAACAAGAGGAACTTCTCTATCCATAAGGCAACAGAAAATTGCTATTGTTGCCATTAAACTTGCTCTAACAATAGGTGGACGCAGTCCACTCATAAGAGCATAAAAAAATACAAAGGGAAGAGCAATGCATAAGGCAGTTTTTTTAGAAAAGCCAATCATACAGCCTGCAAAAAATATCATAAAAAGCAAAAGACCCACATGAAGACCGGACACAACAAGAACATGAGCAACTCCTGTGGCTCTAAAAAGATTGAGTATATAAGGAGGAAGTTCCTCTTTTTCTCCCAACATCATACCTTTTAATACAGCCGAATAAGGATAAGAAAGACCTCTCTCAATTATTTTTTTCATCCACTCTGCAAAAAGAAAAGCGTATCTTAAAAGGAAAAAAGGTTTCCCCTTTTCAATAACATACACTTTGCCTGTGTTAACCTCAGACCATACTCCCTGGTAGGAAAGATAATTTCGCCAGTTAAATTCATTCCTCTTTTCAGATGCTCTGGGAAGAAAAAGTCTACCTTTAACAAGAACAATATCTTCCCGGTTAAAGTTCACATAGGGATAAAAACTTGTAACCCACACCTTGCCCTTCACCTGCCTCCACTCTGATTTAAAGGTGGGAGAAAAATTTTCTTTTTCTATCTTCATCTTCTCTGCTTTTAGGATAAAAGCCACCCTTTTCTTTTTTCCTCTGTAAATGTAAGGTGTGGAGGCAACTTTTCCTATTAAACTCACTCTGTCTGCATTTTGCTTTTTCAAAATGCAGGCAGGATCAGAAGGCAAAGGGTAGTAAAAGAGAGCAAAATATAAAACACCGACAAGAAAAAACGAGGAGGATAAAAAGAAAGAGGTAAAAAAATGATGTTTCAGATAAAGGATAATACTTAAAATAAGAAGAAAAAGTAAGGCCGAAAAAACCACGAAAAAAGGAGGAAAAAAGTATCTTCCAAAAATAATACCCGTTATAAAAAGCCCTACTATAAGAAAAAGGGGCTTTCTAAAAAGGGACTTTTTCATTTAGCATAAAATTACAACCTTTGAGAGAGGTTGAGATCATGCTTTGTGAACAGAGAGGTAAATTTAAAGCCGCAGCTTTCAAGCCTTTCCCTTGCTCCCTCAAGCCTGTCCACAATAGCAATAACTTTTACCACCTTACCTCCTGCCTCCTCTGCGGCTCTTGCAGCTCTCAGGACTGACTCACCTGTTGTGACAACATCGTCAATTATGGCAACTCTGCTACCCTCCTTTAGGGCAGGACCTTCAATATATCTTTGCATCCCGTGTTTTTTTGGTTCTTTGCGAACTATAAATCCCTTGAGAGGGAAATTCTCCAGGTAGCTCAAAAAAAGAACCGCTCCTACAATGGGGTCAGCTCCAATTGTAGGTCCTCCGATTGCATCTACACTTTCCTTTTTAACAATTTCAAATATCTGCCTTGCTATAAGATAAGAACCCTCCGATGAAAGGGTAACCTGCTTACCATCCACGTAATAGCTACTTTCTTTACCTGAGGAGAGCCTCACAGGTTGATGAAATAAAGCCCTTTTCCTGATAATTTGCAGTAAAGTCTTTTTTTCATCATCTAAGCTCATTTTTACACCCTAATATTTTGTCTCCACAATTTTGGTTAAAAAGTTTTCCTTCATTTTTCTGACAATTTCCTTATCTCCCTGAAGCACCATTTCCACATCACTCTTTTCTAATTTATCTGCTACCTCCCCCATAACTGCTATAATCTCCAGCACGCTGTTTGCTCTCACTTTTTTTCCGTCTATCTCAAGCAGGACAGGAGCGGTAGAGTGAATAACAGGTTCTACAAGCGCAGAAGCAGGTCTCAAGTGAAGGACAGAGCCTTTTGGAATAATGACCCTTTCTCTTGTAAGAGTCATATCAGCATAATCTTTCAAAAGTTCCCTTGCAAGAAACTCTCCCTCAAGGGCATATCCATTTGCGTGGTTTAATATAACCTTAATACTCTCTCTAACCTCAGAGGGAGAAACAATCCTGGATATCTTCTCTTTTAATCCGCTTAATCCATCTGCCTTAATATGTCTTTCATAAAAGTGCAACATGTAAAGAGCAGCCTCAAGTAAGTGCAAGCAAACAGAAGTATACCCTCTCATCTTCTTTAGTCTTTTATCTTCTTTTTCCTCTTTACTACCACTTATATAGCTGTCGTATTTTGATTGAATTCTGTGAAAGGCACTTGAAAGCTCCTCTATTTTATCCTCAGTTGGCTCCTCTTCTTTCAAAAGCTGGGCTAATCTATCTGCAACATCAACATAGGCAAAAGTAACCTCAATCACCTTTTCTTCTTGATAGAGGCAGCAATAATCCTCATCAATATCCTGAACAAGATATTCCTGAATTTCTGCCTCCATGAAGTCTTCCTCATTAAGATAAGAGGAAGGAACCTTTATCCCTATAGAAAGAGCTTCTTCTTTCAAAGCTTTATAAAGATTTGAAATAGAGCCGTTACAAAACTCCAGAGAATTTTTAATATCTGTCAAAAGTTTGCCGTCTTTTTCCACTCCATAGCTTTTATATCTGTTCTGGATGTGTTTTAAAGTATGGGCAGTTCTGGCAATCCATCTTATACAGGCAACAAGCTCCGTAAAGAAAGCAAAGGTTTTATTTCCCCTTGCTTTGTGATCATCAAGGAATGTTTCCAGAATATGTGCCTCATTTTCCAGGTTAGAATAGTAGTTCTGACTGAAGTATCTCTTTTTTAATATTAAATTACCCACCTTAAAGAATCTCTGCGCTCTTTTCTCAAGCTTTAAAGTAAATTCTTCTTTGGAAATAACCTTACCTAAGGGCTTACCTCTTTCCATATCAAGCTCCACACAAGAAAAGTCCTTAATGGAAGATAATATCTTATTTGGGGTTATCAACGAACAACATCCGTTTATTAGTATACAATCTACCAGATGAAAATCAAGTTAAAGTTAAAAATTGACGCATTTTTCTAAGCTGATAAAATCAGAAGAGAAATAAATAAAGAAGGAGGAGAAAATGTGGCCGACAAGAGAGGAAGCTTTTTCTCTTTTAAAGCAATACACAAAAAGCGAAAATCTCATAAAACATGCCTTAGCAGTTGAGGCAGCTATGAGGAAATATGCTGAAAAATTTGGTGAAGACCCTGAAAAGTGGGGGGTGACAGGACTTCTGCATGACTTTGACTACGAAAAATATCCCTCGCCACAGGACCATCCTTTCAAAGGAGTGCAAATACTCAAAGAAAAAGGTTACTCTGAGGAGATGATTCAGGCTATCCTTGCTCACGGAGATCATACAGGTGTTCCAAGGCAGACACTCCTTGCCAGGACACTTTATGCAGTGGATGAATTAACAGGATTTATAGTGGCAGTGGCACTTGTCCGTCCCACCAAAAAAATATCTGATGTAACGGTAAAGTCAATAATGAAAAAATGGAAAGATAAAGCTTTTGCAAGAGGCGTAAAAAGAGAAAATATAGAAAAGGGAGCAAAAGAGCTCGGAGTTGACCTGAAGGAGCATATAGAATGCGTGCTTGAAGCAATGAAAAGTATATCAGAGAAATTGGGACTTTAAATATTTTTACAGACTTAAAAATGCGTATAGTTATAACAGGAGCAGGACCTGTAGGATGCTACTTAGGAAGACTTTTAAAGTATTATGGATTTTCTCCGGTTATAATTGAGGAACACAGGGAAATAGGAATTCCAAAACACTGCGCAGGACTTGTGGGAAGTGGCCTTTTTGAAAAAAGAAAAATTTCTTTACCTTATGATGTGGTGGAAAATGAAATAAACGGAGCCATTATCTTCTACAAAGGCAAAAACTTCTATCTGGAAAGAAAAGGTGTTGCCTTTGTAATTAACAGGGAAAAGTTTGATAAAAAGCTATCTGAGGGGCTTGAAATTAGAAGGGGGGCAAAGCTTTCTTCTTTTGAAAAGAGGGGGAGAGAATATCTTTTGCACACAAAAAAAGAAAAATTAAAATGCGATATCTTAATTGGAGCAGATGGAGCAACCTCAACAGTAAGGAAAAAAGGCGGTTTGAATTTAAAACCTGCCTATTACAAAGGGCTGCAATTTAGAGTAGAGCAAAAAATAAGCCCTCCTGACATGGTGCAAATTTATTTTACAAAACCCTTTCTTTATTTTTGCTGGCTGATTCCTGAAAGTGAGAAGATAACCCGTGTTGGGTGTATCTCTCCTTATCCTCTCAAAACACTTAAGTCTTTTATGGAAAAGATAAAAATAAGAGGCAAAATAATAGAGAGAATGGGAGGAGTTATACCCATAGGATATGGAGAGACCTCAAAAGACAATATTGCTCTTGTGGGCGATGCTGCCTGTCAAGTGAAGCCTTTAAGTGGAGGGGGACTTTACTATGGAATAAAATGTGCAGAAGTCCTTGCTGATTGCATAAAAAAAGGAGAAATTTCATCTTACGATAGGGAGTGGAAAAAAATAATAGGAAAGGAAATTAACCTTTCCTTAAGGATAAGAAGATTTCTGGAAAAAAAAGATATAAGATTCTTAGAAAGACTTTTTAACCTTGCCAGGAAAAATTCTCACCTCATTGAAAAAATTGCCGATTTTGAAAAACATTCATTCAGCGTATTTTCTTTTGCAAAACTTATAGAGAAAAATATTTCTACAATTTTACTTAAAGACTTTCTTCGAAAACTCCTGTTGACATAAAAGGTAAATCCTGATAAAATGAAAAGTAAGGAATAAAGTAT
>JAGHCI010000019.1:0-3147 GCA_021160545.1 Candidatus Aerophobota bacterium
CAAAAGTCAACACCTGCCTGTAATATATGCCGGAGGCCGGACTCGAACCGGCACGGGCAAATAGCCCAGTGGATTTTAAGTCCACTGCGTCTGCCAATTCCGCCACTCCGGCAAAAAATCTTCTCTTATTATACAAAAACCTGAGAGACCTGCAACCTTGATCTTACCTGTGCCAGTAAGTTTCAATTCCAAGATACTCTATGAATGCCTCATAAAGTATACTTGCAACATGGGAAAGATTTACTGCAACATGATGCTCAAACCCTTCCTTGCAAATAAACTGCAAAAGCTCCTGTAATCTTGGAATGTGAACAACACCTGACCCTCCAAAGGTATCAGCTTCCTCCTCAACAATCTCTCCCTCTCCTACATAAGCTCTAACAGTTCCTGTGAAATCATCTGTTGTGAGTCTTGCATAGGTTAAAGGCCCTTTTTTAATTTTCCCTGTAAGGCTTCCATATGCATTTTCCTTCCCAACACTTGTCGCAATAACATCCCCGTATCCCATCTCTACTTTCCTGAAGAAAGACTTCGGGTAGTTGCTGCAGTGAAAGATAACTGCCCTCTCAGGATCATCTCCAAAATTGTTGTTCCAGTCCACAATAGCAGAGGGAGAACCTGATGCAAGTTGCAAAGCATACATTGAAAGAGCCCCTGTTATGTCAACTTCACAGGCACTTGGCAAAAGTTTTTCGCTCATCATGCTCATTATTGTGCAGGGCATGATTCCCATATTTTCTTGAATCGAGGTCCAGCACTGCACAGCTGTTGCAACAAGCTCATTTTCCTTAATCCACCTTTCCACGACAAGACCAAAACGAGCCATTTTCTCTATTTTATCAGAGGGGATTTTTGTTGTATCACAGTAAGATTTTATCTCATTAATTTTCTCCTTCAGCGCAGGATCATCACCTGAGATCTTATCCATCCTGGAAAAAACCTCCGAAAGATCAATTGTCTCAACAGAGATATTCTGCGCCTCGAGAATTTTCTCTGAAAAGCGAACAGTATTAAAAGCAGTAGGTCTTGCGCCAATAGCACCAACTCTTACGTTTTTAAATCCTTTCACCACTCTGCATACCCCGGCAAACCATTTAAGATCTTCTCTGAAAGTTTTATCCTGAGGACTTACTGTATGAAAACGGGTAAGAGAGAAAGAGATACCATATTGATTTAAGTTATTGCAGACAGAAATTTTCCCGCAAAAGCTATCTCCTCTGTTAGGAAGATCAAGTGCAGAAAGCTTATCAGGAAAAGCATGAACAAGGACAGGAACATAAAGCTCACTTAACCTTATTGTATTGGCAATAGCCTTCTCATCACCAAAATTTGGTAAAGTCACAATTATTCCGTCAATTTTATCCTTATTTTCCTTAAAAAGTTTTGCACACTTTTTAGCATCCTCCAGGGTTTCCACAACTCCATATCGAGTAACATCAGGAGAAGAACATACAACAGAAAAACCTTCCTCTTGAATAGCTTTTATCATCTCTTCTCTACCTGATATTGCAAGTTTATCCGGAAAAAAACCTCTGTTGCCTACAATCAAACCAAAAGTAAGGCTCATTTTACGCTCCTTAATATTTTTATAGCAGGTTTTTTATTCTATCTATTAATTGGGCAAATTGAGAGCTGCAAACTTCCTCATGCTGGGAAACAAACTCTCTCCACTCAGGTAAAGTTAAAACAGCCTCATCAACCGAAAGCTGAACCAAAATCTCCTCTCCTCCCTCTGTTTTAGCTTTTCTCATCCTCAACTCAGGATTCTCCTCAACCTGTTGTTTCAGCTGATTGTATACCCTCTCCTTCTCTTCCTTACACCTTTTGATAAGTTCACCCAGAAGGTTTATCTCTGCTTTAACAAGGGATGGCTTTGCCTCTTTTTTTAACCTTTCAAGGACAAGAAGAGCTTTGCCTCTTTTTTTGAAATCTTCCGGTAAGATCTGCAGACCAATTGAATCTACAATTCTTGTTTGAGCCTCTTTAATCAAAAATTCCTTGCTTCCTACCTCAAGCTTTTTAAATTCCTCTCCAAGCTGCTCCGGGGTTAACTTGTCCTGATAAAATGCAGAAAGTATTGACTTTACTTTCTCCTGTGCTTTTATTCTTGCTCTATCCTCAGGAGTTATTTTAATTGAGGCAAGCCTCTCTCTTACCCGAGGTGGAAGTTTTTCCTCCCATTTCTCCATCTTCCACCCTCCAGGTGATTTTTTAAAAAAATCATTCACCTTTTAAACAACTTTTTATAATTGTTTCAATCACATAATAGCTTGATGCAGCTCCAGGGTCAATATGTCCCTTTGTTCTCTCTCCGAGTCTGCTTGAGCGGCCTCTTTTTGAGACAAGTTCCTTTGTTGATTCCATTCCCTTTTTCGCAGCATCTTTTGCTTTTAAAAGACCCTCCTTCAAGGATTCTCCCTTTTTAACTGACTCCTCAAGTGACTTTGCCATTGGGTAAAGTGTATCAAGCATTGTTTTATCACCAACTTCTGCCTTTCCTCTTCTTTTAACCCCTTCCACCGCTCCAGAAAGAGCCTCCTTCCAGTCCTCAAGAGAAAGCTTTTCTTTCCCCTTTAACTTTTTGCCTGCCTCTATAAAAGCAGAGCCATATAGAGGACCTGTTGCAGCTCCTGTTGAAAAAGCAAGTGTTCTTCCTATAATTTGAAGAGCTTCACCAATATCCTTTCCTTCAAGCTCCTTTTCCTGTTTAAGAACATTTTTGAAGGCACCTGCCACCGTCCTTCCATGATCACCATCTCCAATGTTTGCATCAAGACGGTTCAACTCCTCCTGTTTTCCTTCAAGAACCTTTACAATCTCCTGTAAAATGGAAACTATTTTGGAAGATGCCATCCTTATCCTCCCTATTCTGTCTTAAGGGTAACGGAAAAGAGGAGCTCTGGCCGACATTTTAAGAAGTTCTTCAAGTTCGTCGTCAAGCCGTGTTAAAGTAATTGAAAATCCTCCCATCTCAAGAGAAGTGAAAAATTCCCCAATCCAGGAAATAGCTATACTTATACCTTTATCCTTTAAAATTTGAGTCAATTTTCTGTAAATAATGTACATTTCAAGAAGTGAAGTTGAACCAAGGCCATTAATAAGCACACTCACTTTATCGCCTTTTTCAAAAGGAAGGTCTTTTAAAAC
>JAGHCI010000074.1:0-9652 GCA_021160545.1 Candidatus Aerophobota bacterium
GTCAAGAGCTTTGGATCCAGTTTCGGAAAAAATCTCTGAAAATTTAAATTAAAGGTGCACAAAGCACCTTGTAAGTGAGGTTGAACTTCGCATTTATCCTGATGAAAAAGAATGAAGAAAAATTTTATCATTTTGACCGAATTAATTTGACTTTTTCAGGGTCTCTCTCTTAAGAAAAAGTAGGTTGACCATAAATTATTTAAAGATAAAGTAATACAAAAATACAAAAAGGTGAGAAATGAAGATTGAAGATTTTAACTACGAGCTGCCAAGGGAATTAATCGCTCAGAAACCTTTTTCTCCTCGCGACAGATGCAGGCTCCTTGTGCTGCACAGGAAAAATGGAAAAATAGAGCACAGGGTATTTTATGAGATAATAGAGTATTTGAATGAAGGAGATATCCTTGTAATAAATACAACGAAAGTTATTCCAGCAAGAATTATAGGTCAGAAGAAAAACACAGGAGGGAAGGTGGAAATATTTTTGCTTAAGAGGATAGGTAGTGGAAAGTGGCAGTGTCTTTTAAAGCCTTTTCCCAGAGTAAAGGAAGGGACAGAGGTTGTTTTTTCTGAAGTTGATTTGGAGGCAGAGATTTTAAAAAAAGAAAAGGGAGTGGCGGAAGTTGAATTTTCAAGCTCAACTTCAGTGGAGGATAATTTATTTAAAGCCGGTAAAATTCCCCTTCCTCCTTACATAAAGAGAAAGGAGGGTCCTACAGAGGAAGATGAAAAGGAATACCAGACAGTCTATGCTACTTATCCTGGTGCTGTTGCTGCACCCACGGCAGGACTTCACTTTACTTTTGAGCTTCTTGAAAAAATAAAGAAAAAAGGGGTTAAGGTGGCAGAAATAGTCCTTCACACAGGATGGGCGAGTTTTTTTATTTTAAAAGAAAAAGAGGTTGAAAAAAGTAGTCTCCCCTCTGAGTATTTTGAGATTCCTTCCTGTGAGGCAGAAAAGATAAATCAGTGCAAGATAAAAGGAGGAAAAGTTGTGGCAGTTGGCACCACAACTGTTCGTGCTCTTGAGGCAAATTCACAAGGCAGTTTTGTTCTCCCCGGGAAAGGATGGACTGACCTTTTTATCTATCCTGGTTACAAGTTTAAGGTAATTGATGCTCTTTTAACTAACTTTCACATGCCCTCCTCTTCTCTTTTGCTTCTTGTCTGTGCCTTTGGAGGAAAAGAAAAGGTTTTGTCTGCTTACAGAGAGGCTGTTAAGAAAAAGTACAGATTTCTGTCTTACGGAGATGCCATGCTTATTATTTGACATGCTTTTTTTTATTGATATTATTTACCCACAAAAAGGGTAAAGCTTGAATTTCCACTTAGAGTGTGAAGATACCTCGACAAAGGCACGCAGCGGAGTTGTTTTTACACAGAGTGGAAGTTTTAAAACTCCTGTTTTTATGCCTGTTGGAACTCAGGGGACGGTGAAGGCTATGTCTCCTGAGGAGCTTGAAGAGATAGGGGTGGAGATAATTCTCTGTAATACCTATCATCTTTACCTCAGACCAGGTTGGCAGATAGTTAAAAAATTTGGTGGTTTGCACAGATTTATAAACTGGTCAAAGCCTATACTGACAGATAGTGGGGGATACCAGATATTTAGTATCTCCTCCCTGCAAAAAGCAACTGATGAAGGAGTAAGATTCAGGTCTCATATAGACGGGAGTGAACATTTTCTAACTCCAGAAGAGGTGATTGATATTCAGGTGGCTCTTGATTCTGATATAATGATGGTTCTGGATGAGTGTTTGCCTTATCCTGTTTCCTTTAAAGTGGCAGAGGAAAGTCTTAAAAGGACTATAAACTGGGCAAAAAGATGCAGGAAGCGCTACAGAGGAGAAAAGGGAATGTTTGGGATAGTGCAGGGTAGCACCTTTAAAGAACTCAGAAAGAGGGCAGTTGAAGAGCTTGTAAGTCTTAATTTTGAAGGCTACGCTCTTGGTGGGCTTTCAGTGGGTGAACCTTACAGCGTGAAATTTGAAATTATGTCTTTTACAGGTGAGCTTTTACCTCCGGAAAAGCCCCGGTATCTTATGGGGGTTGGAACTCCTTGGGAGATACTTGAGGGGATAGAGGAGGGCATTGACATGTTTGATTGCGCTATGCCTACCCGGATTGCACGCACAGGAACTGTTTTTACCTGGGGTGGCAGGCTTAATATAAGAAATGCAAAATACAAGGAAGATGGGCTTCCTCTTGACCCTTTGTGTGATTGTTATACCTGTAGAAACTATACTCGAGCTTACATAAGGCATCTTATCCGGGCAAAGGAGATTTTGGGAATGAGACTTACAACCTATCACAATCTTTATTTTCTTTCAACACTTGTAAAAAAAGCAAGAGAGGCAATAGAAAAAAATAACTTTGCCTCTTTTAAGAGAAACGTTCTAAGCAATTTTGAGAATTTAGAGTAAAAAGGAGGTAACTTTAAGATGATGGATATTGCTTGGGCTACTAATGGTCAAACTCAGGGTGCAGGTGGTCTTTTTGGGGCGATGGTTCCTCTGATTTTAATTTTTGTGATTTTTTATTTTCTGTTAATTCTTCCTCAAAGGAGAAAACAGAGAGAACATCAGAGGATGATAGAGAGTATCAAGAAAGGTGATAAGATAATAACATCGGGTGGAATCTACGGTACAGTTACACGCGTTAAGAAAAACTACGTGGAAGTTGAAATTGCCAATCAGGTTGTTATCAAGCTTCAGCGCAATGCTATATCAGCCCTAAGAGGAGGAGGCGAAGAATAATCTTGTGTTATCCACAATTTTTGCCTTCTCTCTTACTTTCAAAAACCAGGCAGAAAGAAGTCTTTGTTTTTTGTCAGCTAAAAGTTCTTTTTTGAATTCTTCTTTCTCCTGTTCAAATTTCTCAAGCGGTATTTTTCTATCTGTAACCTGAATAATATAGAATCCATCGGTTAGAAAAATAGGATCACTTACCTTTCCCTCAGGTAAAGAGAAGGCAACTTTGAGGAATTTTTCTCTATCCTGTTCATAAAGTCCGCTTATCCAGCTTTCTCTTGTAAGAGAGTTTAGGGTTCCATAGTCCCACTCATTGGCAAAAGCAGATAGTTTTTCCTTTTTCTCTCTAACTTTTTTCACTATGTCGTTTGCTCTTTCAACTGTTAGTTTTTCTGCTTTTTCTCTTGCAAGTTTTTCCATCACTTTTTCTTTTGCCTCTTCCCAGTCTGGAATGTAAGAAGGCTTTCTTTCCCTTAAAGTCATAATACACCAGCCCTCTTTAATTCTCAAAGGAGTCGACATTTCACCTGGTTTTAGGGAAAAGGCAATTTCATTGAACCTTGGGTTCCAGGAAAGTTCATCCACCTTCCCGTAGCGAGTAAAAAGTGGGGTTGTTTTTACCTTTTCAGGATTTTCCTTTGCATACTCCTCAAAGCTTATTCTCCCTTTTTGAATCTTCTCTTTTATATCTTCAATTTCCCTTTTTGCAATTTCCTCTGTTTTTTCCTGAATAAGAATTTTTCTAATTTCTTCTTTTACTTCTTCAAAGCTTTTCTGGTAGGCAGGTTTTATGCCCGTTAATTTAATTAAATGCAGTCCATAAGGAGTTTCCACCACATCAGATATCTCCCCAACTTTTTTCATGGAAAAAACAGCTTTGCTAAAATTTGGAGTCATATCCTCATAGGTGAACCACCCAAGATCTCCTCCCTTTTCTGCAGAGACTTTGTCGTCTGAGTATTTTCTGGCGAGTTCGGCAAAGTCGGCACCTTCTTCTAATTTCTTCTTAATTTCTTCTATTTTTTCTCTTGCCTCCTGTATCTTTTTTTCTTCTGCCCCCTGAGGTATTCCAATTAAAATGTGACTTGCCCTTCTTTTTTCCTTCACCTTAAATTCTTCAGAATGTTCTTCGTAGTATTTTTTTAAGTCAGTCTCTTCTATTTTTACGCTGTTTTTAAATTCATCAGGTGAGATTAAGATATATTCAACCCTTACCTTCTCTTCCACTCTGAATTCTTCTTTGTTTTCATCATAGTATTTTTTTGCCTCTTCTGGATTTATTTTTATGTCCTTTGTGTATTTTTGAGGGTTAAGAAAAAGATAGGCAAGGTCTATACTTTCATTTTTTAGCATCCAGTAATCCTTAACTTCCCTTTCTGTGACCATTACATTGCTTGTTATAAGCTGGGTTAATTTGGATATTGCTATTTGACGGCGCAATTTTTCTTCAAAGTCAGAATACTTTATTTTCCTGTAATCAAGGTATCTCATGAAATTTTCTCTTGAACCAAAAGAGGTTATTATTATTTTCTGAACCTCTCTTTTCACCTCCTCAGAGTCTACTTTTATCCCAGCTTTTTTTGCTTCTTGATACAAAAGGGCATTGCTTATGAGTTGAGATAAAACCTGGCTTCTGAGATAATTTTCCATCTCGGGAGAAATCTGTGCCCCGGTGTTTTCTGTATACCTCTGGTAGGCATCATAATAGGTTCTTGCAAAATCGAGGTAAGAGATTTTTTCGCCATTTACCTCAACAAGGGGTTTTTCTCCTCCATTACGTGAAGACATCCGGGCATAGGTGAAAAATAAAGAAGCAACAAACCCTATAGCCACCACCCACATTAAAGGTTTGACACTTTTTCTTAATTCACGCAAAAGCATACCTTAACCTCTCAAAAAAGTTTTGTCTCATTATACAACTTCCTTTTTTTATTGCAACTATTGCAACCTGTTAAGTTTTTGATTTTTGATTTTTTTGGTAGTTGACACCTCAGAGTAATTTAATAATATATACGAGGTCCTAATCTAAAAAATAAAAATAATTGCAAAATGCGCCTGTAGCTCAATTTGGATAGAGCGGCGGACTTCGGATCCGCGGGTTGGGGGTTCGAGTCCCTCCAGGCGTGCCAAGAAAACTCCGGAAGAGCCGGAGGAGGTGATTTTATAGATGGGGAAATTTGAAGAGGTCGGAAGAAGATTAGACAGGCTGGCAGAGGAGATTAAGAATGCAGCGCAGACAGGAATAGAAAAAACGACAGTGGAAACCAAAGAGTGGAAAAGATACCTTGATGAACTTGCGGATAAGATAAAAAAGACAGCACAGGAAGGGCTTGAGAAATTTGCCGCAGAGACAAAAGAGCTTGGACAGATAGCAAAATTAAGGTCTCAGATAAAGGAGAAACGAAAACTTTTGCAGGAAAAATTCGAGAGGATGGGTGAGCTTGCTTTTGAACTTAAGATTCACGAAAAAGTGGAGGAAGAGAGTTTAAAAAGACTGGCAGAGGAAATTTCTTTGCTCCAGAAGGAAATCCAGGAAAAAGAAAAGGAAGTTGAGAGTCTTAAAGGCTAAGTGAAAAATAAAAAGTACCCTCAAGTTATTCTCTATACCGATGGAGCATCCTTAGGTAATCCCGGAAAGGCAGGAGTGGCCTTTGTTCTGTATACCCCTGAAAATGAGCTGATAAGGAAAGAGGGAAGGTTTATCGGGACTGCTACCAATAATGTTGCAGAGTATCTTGCCTTGATATATGGTATGCAGGAGGCACTTAGTCTGGGAGCAAAGGAGATTACCTGTTATACTGACAGTCAACTCCTGGTGCGTCAGCTTGAGGGAAAATACAAAGTTAAAAGTGAAAACTTAAAGCTTTTTTACAATCAGGTAAAACATCTTGAAAGTCTTTTCAAAAGTGTTAAATACCGCCATATCTCAAGAAGTGAGAACAAGGAAGCTGACAGATTAGCCAAAAAGGCTGCAGAGAGGATGAGAGAATGGGTGGCCGCGGGGAGCGGCAGGCTCCCTGAGGAAAGTCCGGGCACCCGGTAGTGACACTGGGTAACGCCCAGAGGGGGTGACCCCTGGAGAGTGCCACAGAAACCATACCACCCGGCAGCAGAAACTGCCGGGAAAGGGTGAAATGGTGGGGTAAGAGCCCACCAGCAGGGAAGTGATTCCCTGGCTGGGTAAACCCTGTCGGGTGCAAGGCCAAGTAGGAGGCTTAGACCTCGGGTGGGCCGCTTGAGGTCCAGGGTAACCTGGATCCCAGATAAATGGCCACCGCCAGGAGAAACTCTCCTGGTAACAGAACCCGGCTTACACTTCTCTCATCCTCTCTGTTTGGTATTTTTGATTTGATAAAAATAAAAAATAAGGAGAAGATAGATGAAGAAATGGTGGAAAATTTTGGTAGGTGCGGTAGCCACCGCTGTTGGGATATGGCTTATAGTTATTTTTGCAATCTGGGTTCTAAGATTCCTGCAGGGAATTGTGGGAATTGTGGCAGCGGTTCTTGGTATTATACTTCTTATAATTGGAATTAGTGAGTTGAAGGAATAAAATTTGTTTCTATTCTTATTTTAAATTTTGAGAATAAATAAGTAAAAAAAAGAGGTGTAAAATGGCTCATAAGAAAGGGCAAGGTCATTCCTCCAACGGTCGGGATAGTGCATCAAAAAGGTTAGGAGTGAAAGCTTTTGGAGGACAGTTTGTTAAAGCTGGAAGTATTATTGTGCGTCAGCGAGGAACAAAGTTTCACCCGGGTAGGAATGTGGGTGTTGGAAGAGACTATACACTTTTTGCCAAGGTTGACGGTTATGTAAATTTCTCCTCCAACAGGAGGGTTCACGTTCTTCCCGTAGCAGAATAGAAAAAAGTTCAGAGAGAAAAAAATGGTAAAAGCAAGAATATTCACACCTGGTCCCACTCCTCTTCCGGAGGATGTGAAGCTTTCTCAAGCAAAAGATATTATTCATCACAGGACTCCGGAATTTTCCGAGGTATTTGAGAGGGTATGCGAAGGGTTAAAATATATTTTTCAAACCAGAAATGACGTATTTGTCTTTTCCTCTTCTGGAACAGGAGCTATGGAAGCTGTTGTAGCCAATCTTTTTTCACCCGGAGATGAAGTGCTTGTTGTAAGAGGTGGCAAGTTTGGAGAAAGATGGGCAGAAATAGGAGAGGCTTTTGGTCTTAAAGTTACCGCTATGGATGTTGAATGGGGAAAAGCTCCTGATCCTTTAAAAATTGGAGAGGAGCTGCACAAAAACAAAAATATCAGGGCTGTATTCACACAGCTTGTTGAAACAAGTACAGGTGTTGTTTATGATGTTGAGACAATTGGCAAAGTAGTAAGTGAGACTTCTGCAGTTCTGGTTGTTGATGCTATAAGTGGTCTTGGTGCAGAACCTCTTCTCACTGATAGCTGGAAGATTGATGTTGTTGTGGCAGGCTCTCAAAAAGGACTCATGCTTCCTCCAGGGCTTTCTTTTATCTGTCTTTCGGAGAAAGCCTGGCAACTTACAAAAAATTCCTCTCTTCCAAGATATTACTGGGGTTTAAACAAGGCAAAGCAGGCTTTTGTTAAGAGACAGACCCCTTTTACACCCTCTGTGTCTCTTATTTGTGCTCTTGATAGCTCCCTTGAGCTTATAAAGAAAGAGGGCCTTGAGAATGTGATAAAAAGACACAGGCTTTTTGCCGAGGCTGTTCGCAGAGCGGTCTCTAAAATGAGACTTAAAGTTTTTGGTAATCCCTCTTCAAATGCAGTTACTGCTATTTTGGTTCCTGAGGGAATTAACGAGAGAACGCTCAGGAAAAAAATGCAGGATGAATTTGGTGTTATTATAGCGGGTGGACAGGGCAGACTTTCAGGTAAGATAGTGAGGATTGCCCACCTTGGTTGGATGGATAAACTGGATGTTATTGGGGTTATCTGTGCTTTTGAGATGTCCATGTTTCAGCTTGGATATGAATTAATACTTGGAGAAGCAGCAAGAGCGGTAGAAGAGGTTTTTGTAGAAAGAAAATATTAGAGGGAAAACCATGAAGGTTTTAGTAACTGATCCTCTTGCCGAAGATGGAATAAGAAAGCTGAAAGAGGAAGGTTTTGAGATTACAGAGAGAAACGGTTTAAAAGAAGGAGAGCTTGCTGAGATTATAAAAGATTATGTTGCTCTCATTATCCGCAGCGGAACAAAGGTAACAGGAGAGGTTATTGATGCAGCCTCTAACCTGAAAGTAATTGGAAGGGCAGGAACAGGGGTTGATAACATAGATATAGAGGCAGCAACGAGGAAGGGAATTATTGTTATGAATACCCCTGAGGCAAATACAATCTCGGCTGCAGAACACACCATTTCTTTAATTCTTTCTCTCTCAAGAAATATCCCTCAGGCCAATGTCTCTTTAAAAAAGGGTACTTGGGACAGGAAGAAATTTATGGGTACTGAGGTATACGGGAAAGTTCTGGGTATTATCGGTCTTGGTAGAATAGGAAGTGAAGTGGCCAAAAGAGCAAGATGTCTTGGTATGAAAGTCTTTGCTTATGACCCTTTTATCACAAGAGAAAAAGCAGAAGAGATAGGTGTTACTCTTTGTGATTTTGAGGGGCTTCTTGCAAGCTGTGATTATCTTACTGTTCACACTCCTCTGACAGAGCGCACAAGAGGTCTTATAGGCGAAAGAGAATTTTCTCTGATGAAGGATGGTGTCAGGATAATTAACTGTGCTCGAGGAGGGATAATAGATGAGGATGCACTTTACAGAGCTATAAAAAGTGGTAAGGTAAGAGGAGCTGCTCTTGATGTTTTTGAGAAAGGTAAACCTTTTGGAAGTCCTCTTCTGGAAATGGATTGTGTGATAGTGACTCCTCATCTTGGTGCCTCCACAGAGGAGGCTCAAAAAAGAGTAGCTGTGGAAATTGCAAGCCAGGTTGCTGATGCTATTAAGAGGGGAAATGTAAGAAATGCTGTGAACATCATGGCTATTCCACCTCATCTTGCAAGAAAAATTGGAGGATATCTTTCCCTGACAGAAAAAATGGGAAGTTTTTCAGCGCAGCTGCTTAAAGGAAACTTAAGAGAGGTGGAAGTTATTTACAGGGGAGAAATTGCCGAATACGAGGTGAAGCCCTTAACAGTTGCCTTAATAAAAGGTCTTCTGGGATTTGTGTTAAAAGCTGATGTTAACTACGTTAACGCTCCTCTTCTGGCAAAGGAAAGGGGTATTAAAGTATCTGAGGTTAAAACTACAGACAGAAGAGAGTATGCAAGTCTTATAGAGTTGAAAGTTAAAGGTGACACAGAAGAAATAAAAATTGAGGGAACGGTTTTAGAAAAAAGGATACCTTATATTGTAAAGGTGAACAGTTGCTCTCTGGAATTTGTTCCTGAAGGCTACCTTCTTGTCTGTGTTAATGTGGACAAGCCTGGGGCGGTGGGAAAAATAAGCACACTTCTTGGGAATTACGGGATAAATATTGCAGGACTTCGTATGGGAAGATCTGCGCCTGGTGAGGAGAACATTTCGGTTTATACACTGGATACGTCTCCTTCTTCTGAAGTTTTAAAGGCTCTTTGTAGTATTGAAGAAGTTCTTGAGGCAAGACCTGTTTATTTGTAATATTTTAAATGGCTAAAAATTTAAAAAAAGAAAATTTTATGTCAGATTTGAAAGCTCAATCTATTGTGGCAGAGAAGGTTCCCCCTCATTCTCTTGAAGCTGAACGTTGCGTGCTGGGGGTGATGTTACTTGAGAAAGAGGCTATACCTAAGGTTATTCAAATAATAGATCGCCCGGAGATTTTTTATTCGGATATTCACAAAACAATATTTGAGGGAATTTTAAAACTTTTTGATTCCAATAAACCTGTTGATATTGTAAGGCTTAGAGAGGAGATTAGTAAACA
>JAGHCI010000178.1:0-2711 GCA_021160545.1 Candidatus Aerophobota bacterium
GCATTAATTTTTGTGGGTCTCCTTTTATTTTTATTTTTTTTAGGCGAGAGGTTTCTCCTTTCTCAATCTCCAGCTGGGAGGGTCTTACTCTTAGCCATTTCGAGATAAGTTTTACACATTCTTTGTTGGCTTTTCCCTTAAAGGGAGGTGCAGTCACTTTAATTTTGAGGTATTCTCCTTCAATTCCCACAACTTCATTTTTTGAAGCTTTAGGTTGAACTTTTACAAAAAAAGTTATTCCATCCCCTACCCTTTTCACCTTCATTCTCCCACCACCTGAACTACAAGTCTTCTTGTGTGGGGTTTATTGTCAAGTTCAAGAAAAATTATCTGTTGCCATGTTCCAAGAGTGAGCTGGGAATTGACAAACGGGACAGAAATAGAAGGTCCGATAAGTGATGCCCTCAGGTGAGAATGCCCATTTCCGTCATGCCATCTTTCCTCATGATGATAATTTCTGCCTGGAGGGATGTATCTGTCGAGTAGTTCTTTTAGATCTTCAACAAGACCTGGTTCGTATTCTATTGTGGTCAATGCACCAGTTGCTCCTGGCACAAAGATTGTGACAGTCCCATTTTTTAACCCGGATTTTTTAACCTTATCTTTAACTTTGTCAGTAATATTGAATACCTCAAAGCCTCCTTTATCCTTTATAATAATCTCCCCTGTGTAAACCGCCATTTTTGCCATCTCCTTTTACTTTTAGCTTGTAAAATGTATTCCGAGGTTAGCCTCTTTTAAAAAATCACAAATAAAGACCCTCTGAGCTTTTTAAATTTCTCAGGTGACTTATTATATGTCTTGAAGTCAAAAAGGCCTTCTTTGTGCCCTAAATGGCCCTTTTTATCATTGCTCTTTATCCAGCCCCACTTAAATTTTACAGACCTCCTAATAGGATGTCAAACTCAAAGAGGCTCACCTTGACTCTACCTTCTTTGTTGTGCTATATTATACTTACTTACTCTTTTCTAAGGATGACAGAAATAAACTGGAGGTAAAGATGAGGTACACAGAAGGTAAGATGGGAAGAGTGTTTGTTATAAGGCTGGAAGACAGTGATAGATTACCTGAAGCAATAGAGAATTTTGCGAAGAAGGAGAGTTTGCAAAGGGGCATCTGTATTTTTGTGGGTGGAATAAAAGGCGGGAAAATTGTGGTTGGTCCAAAGGATAGCAAATCCTCCCCCATTGTTCCTTTGATGTATGTTCTGGAGAATGTCCACGAAACAGCAGGAGTTGGAACCATTTTTCCCGATGAGGAGGGAAATCCTAAACTTCATATGCACGCTGCATTTGGTAGAGAGGGAAATACAAGAGCAGGATGCATACGCCCTGGAATTGAGGTTGCCAATTTGGGAGAGGTTGTAATTCTTGAAATTGTGGAAAGTTCTGCAAAACGTAAAATGGATGAAAAGGCAGGATTTATGGTCCTTGAGCCTTAGTTTCAAATTTGAAGCTCTGGATAAATTTTCTTAAAAAACTCATCTATATTCTCCTGTATAAATAAGATATCATTTTTGCCGTAAAAGTCTATCTCTGGCTTCTCCTTATTTACAATAACTATTTTCCCCCTTGCAAATAGAGGAATCTCTGCTGCAGGATAAACTGCAAGAGAGGAACCTATTACAATAAGCAGGTCACATTCTGATACAAACTCTTTTGCTCTATCAAAATTTTTTACCGCTTCACCAAAAAATACAATATCTGGCTTTATCACCCCTCCACAGGTACATTTTGGGACCTCTTCTTTAAAGATTTTCACCTTCATTTCTTCATAAGAAAAGCACTTTTTGCATTTAAGGCAAAAGCTTTTCTGGATCGTTCCGTGAAGTTCTATAACTTTTTTAGAACCTGCTTTCTGGTGAAGATTATCAATATTTTGAGTTATAATTGCTTTGAGTTTTCCTTTTTTTTCAAGTTCTGCAAGGAAAAAATGAGCAAAAGTAGGTCTTGCCTCATCCAGAAGCTCCACAAGTTCCCTTGCAAACTTATAAAAAGGTAAAGGGTCTTGCAAAAAATAGGTTATATTAAATGTTTTATCAGGATCATATTTCCCTGTGGCATATATTCCTTCAGGTCCTCTGAAATCAGGTATTCCTGCTTCTGTAGATATTCCGGCGCCTGTTAGCGCAACAGCAAAATTTGCTCTTTTAAGTAACCTTAAAAACTTTTCCTCTATCCTTCTATCAATCATTTTTCCTAAGTAAAGTCAGTTTCTTTTTATTGTGTATCCTTATTCTCTTCCATGTTTATTCTTTTAAACCACCTGTAGACCCATTCATTTGCCATTTTTCTTCCCTGGTGGAAGACAAATTGAATCTCAGGAAAGCTTACCATAAGGTCAGCTATAATGTCTGCCACATAGGAGGGTGAATAATAAGGGTTTTTCCTGGGATTTATAAAATCCCTGTAAGGAGCCTCAAAAACTACGGCTTTATACCTGTAAAGAAGCATTTCAGAAAGACTCATTTTTAAAGCATCGTAGGTCGCGATAGAGTGAATGAAATTGTCCAGGGTTTTTCTTTCCACAACAGCTACTATCTCTCCATTTACTACCAAAGCGTAATCTCCAACAGGAAGATTTTCCTTTTTTATAATAGCTTTTTCAAATTTATATGGATAACGCTCTGCAGTATCAATTATCACCTCAAAAACTTCATTTTTTCCGCCTCTCGGAATGTAAGCTCCTCTTCTCTCACCAATTGCTGAGGA
>JAGHCI010000031.1:0-4037 GCA_021160545.1 Candidatus Aerophobota bacterium
GTGCTAAAAAACACTTGACAAATTAAAAAATCATTGTTATATATTATTTCCGAAATGAAAAGTTTGAAAATTTACTTAAAAAGGAGGTGAGAGTATGAAGTTAAAACCGCTTGGCGACAGAGTTCTTGTTGAACCATTAGAAGAAAAAGAAACAGTAAAAGGGGGTATTATTATTCCTGACACAGCAAAAGAAAAACCACAGGAAGGCAAAGTTGTTGCTGTCGGCCAGGGTAAAAAAGATGAAAAAGGGAATTTAATTTCTCTGGATGTAAAAGTTGGAGACAAAATTCTTTTTGGAAAGTATGCTGGAACAGAAGTTAAGATTGATGGCAAAGAGTATTTAATTATGCAGCAGGAAGATATTTTAGGAATTATTGAGGAATGAAGATAGTGTGTAAAGTGCAAAGTGTAAAATGTAAGGGAGAAAAGGAGGTGAGATTATGGCAAAACAGTTAAAATACGATCAGGAAGCAGCACAGTCAGTATTAAAAGGCGTTGAACAGTTAGCTGATTCTGTTAAAGTTACACTTGGACCAAAAGGAAGGTATGTTGCTCTGGATAAAAAGTTTGGAGCGCCGACAGTAACTAACGACGGAGTAACGATTGCAAAGGAAATTGAATTAGAGGACCCATTTGAAAACATGGGAGCGCAACTTGTAAGAGAAGTTGCTTCAAAAACAAATGATGTAGCAGGAGATGGAACAACAACAGCAATAATTTTAGCAGAAGCAATTTACAGAGAAGGATTAAAGAATATCACTGCAGGCGCAAATGCAATGCATATTAAAAGAGGTATTGAAAAGGCAGTTTCAAAAATTGTTGAGATTATTAGGCAAAAATCAAAGCAAGTTAAGACAAAGGAAGAAATTGAACAGATAGCAACAATTTCAGCAAATGACAGAGAAACAGGAAAACTTATATCAGAAGCTATGGACAAGGTTGGAAAAGATGGAGTTATAACAGTTGAAGAGGGAAAAAGTGCGCATACAGAACTGGATGTTGTAGAAGGGATGCAGTTTGACAGGGGTTATGTTTCTCCTTATTTTGTAACTGATGCTGATAGAATGGAAGCAGTTTTAGAGGACCCATATATTATTATTACTGATAAAAAAGTTTCAGCAATGAATGATTTACTTCCTGTATTAGAAAAAGTTGCTCAAACAGGAAAACCTTTTCTTCTTATTGGGGATGAAGTTGAAGGAGAAGCACTTGCAACATTAGTGGTAAACAAGTTAAGAGGTATTTTAAAATGCTGTGCTGTAAAAGCCCCGGGGTTTGGAGACAGAAGAAAAGAGATGTTACAGGATATAGCAATTCTCACAGCAGGAACAGTTATAAGTGAAGATGCTGGAATGAAACTTGATAAAGCAACTATTGATATGCTGGGGCAGGCAAAGAGAGTTGTGGTGGATAAAGAGAATACCACGATAGTTGGTGGGAGTGGAAAGAAAAAAGATATTGAAGCAAGGATTTCACAGATAAAAAAACAGATAGAAGAAACAGATTCTGATTATGACAGAGAAAAGTTACAGGAAAGACTTGCCAAACTTTCTGGTGGAGTTGCAGTAATAAAGGTTGGTGCTGCAACAGAAACAGAGATGAAAGCAAAGAAGTTTAAAGTAGAAGATGCAATGCATGCAACAAAAGCTGGTGTTGAAGAAGGTATAATTCCAGGCGGTGGAGTTGTTTTAGTTAGAGCAATATCTGACCTTGAGAAATTAAAAGCAGATGATGAAGATGAACAGATAGGTATAAATATAGTTAAGAAGGCACTGGAAGCGCCTCTAAAACAGATTGCTTTAAATGCAGGACTTGAAGGTTCAGTTGTGGTTCAAAATGTAAAAGAGATGGAAGAGGGAAAAGGACTTAATGCGGAAACAGGCGAATTTGTGGATATGATTAAGGAGGGTATTGTTGACCCGGCAAAGGTTGTAAGAAGCGCTCTGGAAAATGCAGCAAGTGTTGCCTCTGTCCTGCTTACCACAGAATGTCTTGTAACTGATTTACCAGAGAAAAAGGAGAACATGCCTCCAGCAGGTGCTGGAATGCCTCCTGCATATTAATAAGACTTAATCTCAATTTTTTGCTCCCTGTTTTTTTAAAGAACAGGGGGCTTTTTATTTTTTAAAAAATTTACTGTTACGGAACAATTAAAAGTGGACATGGGAACAGTAAAAGTGGACATTATAAAGAGAGTAAAAAGAATGGAAGTAAGGAAGGAGAAATGGCACACTTTGAGAAAAACCTGTCTGAAGGCAGGCAGGAAGGAGGTGTGCCATGGGAAAACAGTTACACAAGAGGTTAAAAAAGGAATTTGTGGAAGAAGTGTTGAGAGCATTTAACGAGAAGAAGATGAGCAAAAGAGAAGCAGTAGAATTATTAGAGATAAAACGGACTCAGTTATATTGTTTAAGGAAGAGATGGTTGAGGAATAGAATAAAAGGGGGAGAGTTTAAGCTTTACAATAGAGCAAAATATTTACCACGGCAGTTTCCAGAAGGGATTGAAAAATATCTACACCAGGAAATGAGTTATATAAGAGATGGAGCAAACAGATACAGGAAGAAATTTAACTTTTCATTTTTATCCGAGGAGATAGAGAAAAGATACAAAATAAAGATACATCGTAATAGCATAAGGAGATGGGCGATAAAGAGGGGATATTATGAACAGAGAAAAGAGGAGAAGAAGAAAGTAAAGATAAGATTTGAGATGAGCGGGATAGGAGAATTATACCAACATGACTCTTCGCAACATATTTGGTTGCCCCTTACAAAAAGATATCAAAAGTTAATCTTAACAATAGATGATTATTCTCGGAGGATAGTTGGGAGTTTATTAGTAGAGAAAGAGACAAGTTGGGGGCATATTTGTGTGGTTAGAGCGACGATAAAAAGATATGGATTGCCTTTAGCCTATTATGTGGATAAACACTCAATATTTAAGTTTTGTGAACACAAAGGAGTACATGTGAAGTATGTAAAAGGAGAAGATGAAGGAGAGATACAATTCAGGAGGGTATTAGAGGATCTGGGTATAGGAATTATTTATGCTAATTCGCCTGAGGCAAAAGGAAAGATAGAGAAGATATTTGATTATTTTCAGAGGAGATTACCATATTTATGTGAGAAGTATAAGGTGAAAGATATAAAAGAAGCGAATCGAATTTTGAAGGAAGATTTAATTCCTTACTATAATGAGAAGAGGGAGCATGAAGAGACAGGAGAGATACCAGTAAAGAGATGGAGGAAAGCAGTAAGAGAGGGAAAAGTAAAATTAAGAAGAGTGCCTTCAGGATTAGATTTAGAAACAATTTTTTCTCTTCAATATAGGAGATTAGTAAAAAAAGATGGAACAATTCAATTTATCGGTAGAAAGTGGAAGGTGGGAAAATTTCCTTTAAATGTAGTAAAAGTTTGTCTTGTGCCAGAGAAGAAGGTGGTAATCTTGAAAGATGGAAAGAAGATACGAGAGTATTGGCTTTGAATGTCCACTTTTGCTGTTTCCGAATGTCCAGTTTTGGTGTTCCCAAATGTCCACTTTTGAAAGTTACGTAACATTGATAAAAATCAATATTGACAAGTTGAACATTTTATTTTTATAATAGAGCAGCATGAATGAAGAAAAAAATACTCATAGTGATATTGATGAGGTAATCAAGCGCTACGAAGAAGAAACAAAAGAAAAACTCCCAATTCCACCTGAAATTAATAAAGACAAAAAAGAAAAGAAAAAAATAAAAATTCCAAAACTGAATTCAAAAATTTTAATTGGGATAGCAGCGGTTATATTCGGTATTATTTTATTTTTTGCCTTTGGAAAAAGGAAAAATAAGAAAGCACCTCCTCGAAAACAAATAGCAGCAAAAAAAATAAATCCAATAAAGGAAGTTGACGGGATTCCTGTTTTTGGAACGCCTAAAAAAATAGATAGTTTGAATGCAGATGGAATTAATACAAAAATATATAAAGTAAAAGCAACTATAAGGAATATCCAGCTTTTTTACCAGAAAATGCTAACAGAAAAGGGATATATTA
>JAGHCI010000121.1:0-5329 GCA_021160545.1 Candidatus Aerophobota bacterium
AATTTGCCGACACTCCGGGGAGAAGATACTTATCTGGCAGGGAGAAGATAATTGTAGATTATGAACCACACTTATCAAAAAGGACCAATTGCTCTTTCCAGTTGCCCATGAAGATAGGCTATGGCTGTTCCATAGTTTGTTATAGGGATACCCTGTCTCTTAGCCTCATATATTCTGCTCAGCATCTCTTTGCGGTTTAATGTACAGGCACCACAATGGATGATAAGTTTATATTGTCTGACATCCTCCGGGAAGTCATGTCCTGTATAAACATCAAAATTTATCTTTCCTTTTATTTTCTGGTTAATCCATCTTGGAATTTTTACCCTTCCAATATCATCACCTATCGGATGATGAGTGCATGCTTCACAAATCAGGATTTTGTCGCCTTCTTTCAGCTCATCAATTTTTTTAGCCCCTTTTACAAGCTCATCTAAATCTCCTTTAAAGCGCGCAAAAAGAATGGAAAAACTGGTTAGAGGAATATCAGGAGGAACAATATCAAAAACTTGTTTAAACGCCTGAGAATCAGTAATTATAAGTTTTGGTTTTTTATTTAAACTATCCAGTGCTTTCTGCAGGTTTTTCTCATTAGCTATTAAGCAAAAAGCTTTCTTGTCCAAAATATCTCTTATAACCTGCTGCTGAGGCAAAATCAATCTTCCCTTTGGAGCTTCTTTATCTGTAGGTATAACCAGTACAACCAGATCTTCAGACGTGACAATATCTCCAAGAATTGACTTTTGAACAATCCAGTCCTCAGGCAATAATTTTATAATCTCTCTTTTAACTTTTGCCGTGGTATCCCAGCTACCCTGCAGGGAACAGCAAGTTTCCACATAAGGAATTTTCCTTTTTTCTAATTTCTCTTTTACCCTCCCATCAGGAAAAATATCTATCTTATTTAGTACAGCCAGGATGGGGGTATTTCTTTTTCTGGCTTCTTCTAAAATAATCTCTTCATATTTCCCCCATCTATTTGCTTCTGTAACCAGAAGAATTACATCGGCCCGCTCAAAAACCTTGTAACTCTTTCTCGCCCTCAATTCTCCTAATGCACCCACATCATCTAATCCAGCAGTATCAATGAACAAAACCGGACCTATAGGCAAAAGTTCGATTGGTTTTTCTACAGGATCAGTGGTCGTGCCAGGTTTATCCGAGACAATAGAAACATCTTGCTGGGTTAACACATTCAACAAAGATGACTTTCCCACATTTCTTCTACCAAAGATAGCTATATGCAGACGAAACCCCTTTGGCGTCCTGTACATTTTAACGAATCTCCTCTCTTTTTAGAGATTTTCCTTCCTGCTTTTAAAATAGTATCCTCGGCTTTTTTTAAAGTTACTTTCGCTTTATTATCGTAAATAAGATATCTTTCTGTGTGGCTGACAGGAGTAAAATCTGGCATGATAACATTTGCACCTACTTTCAAACCCATCAACAAGCCATTTTCGGGGTCTGAAGTGGCAAGAGCAGTTGTGGCGGGAAGATGTGTATCTTGAGTTATTATTCTGGCCAAAGCTAAAACTCGCAGTGTTAAGGTAAGTCTACCACCTGGGAAATTACCCAAAGGGGTATCTTTTTGAGGAATAAAAGGTCCAATTCCTGCCATATCAACATCTAAATCCTTTAAAAAAAGGAGGTCATCTGCTAAGTCTTCAATGGTCTGGCCAGGAAGTCCAACTATATTTCCAGCACCAATCTGGTAACCCATCTTCTTAAGCACATTGAGCAGTCTTACTCTTCTTTTCAAACTCTGTCCAGGATGAAGTTTTTCATAAAGTTTCGGATTTGCTGTTTCATGTTTCAGCAAATATCTGTCAGCCCCGGCTTCTTTCCATGCTTTATAGTCCTCAACAGGTCTTTCTCCAACAGATAATGTAACAGCAACATCTCCCATCTGCTTAATCTTATGAATAATCCAGGAAATCATATCCCTTGTATAATAAAAATCATCTCCACTCTGAAGAACAATGGTGCTTACCCCTGAATTTACAATTTCTCTTGCAGCATTGACTATCTCCTCAGGTGTCATTCTATAACGTTTTATCTTTCTATTATCTCTCCGTAGCCCACAGTAAAGGCAATTTCTACAGCAGTGGTTGGAAAAATTTATTATACCCCTTATATAGACTTCATCCCCGCAGAATATTTTTCTTACCTCATCTGCTTTTTGGAATAACTCTTTTTCTGCGTCTGGACTTTTCAAGTAGAACAAAATCTCTTTTTTATTCATCTTCTTTTAACATCCTCTGCAATAATGAAAAAAGGCTATTTCTTTCCCTCTCCGGTATTTCTTCCCATCGATCTGTTATTAAGCCAAATCTTTCGTTTACCTTGATGCGCTCGGTTAATGGCAAAATGAAAATATCCTCTTTTTCTCCCGCAATGTATGACCACCTCCTTCCCAGTATCTCTGCAAAGCGTATGTGTATACCATATTTTTTCTTCACAAAAGCCGCAACTTGATTTAGCTTCTCTATCAATTTATCCTCAGAAATAGAGGTCTCTTTCTCCATTTTTAATTCTTTCGTAGTATTGCATAAATTTAGGGTAAAAAGACGGTTTCTGTTGCCTGATTTCTTCTATTTCCTTTTCTATAAGCTGTTCCCCTACCCTTCTGGTTTTCTCACTTGCAAAATCATCAAGCCATTCTCTAAAAGTTAAGACAGCATTTACTTTACAGAACCATCTCTCCTTGCCCTGTTTTAATAAATTCATAATACACCTACCTGTTCTTCCACACCTGTACCCAGCGGTACAAAAGGAGGTGATGTAGCCATTCTCAGCAAGTTCTCTTATCACCTCATCAAGGCTTCTTGTATCTCCCAGTAGAAATTGTTGTTTTTCTGCTTTCTGTCCCTCATCTCTCTGATCGTAAGCACCGATACCGATCTTTGTAGAAGCATCTGTCTGGGTCACTCCCAGAGGTATAACCTCCCTTCTAATGTGTGCCGGTTCTCTCGCAGTAAGAATCATACCACTATAAGGAACAGAGAGCCTGATTACAGCAATTAATTTCTTGAAGTCTTCGTCTGAGACCTTGTATTTTGCTTTTTGAACAAAAGGTGTATTTACTGCCGGTTGCAGCCGTGGGAAGGAAATTGTATGTGGGCCTATTCCAAAATGTTCCTCCAAATCCCTCGCATGATACAAAAGTCCCATCACCTCAAATCTCCAATCATAGAGACCAAACAAAGCACCAATTGCAACATCATCTACACCTGCCTCCAGGGCTCTGTGAAGAGAATAAAGTCTCCACTGATAATTTGATTTTATTGTTCCCTCTGGATGAAGTTTTTTATAAGTCTCATGATGGTAGGTCTCCTGAAATACCTGGTATGTTCCGATGCCGATCTCTTTTAACATTTCCAGTTCTTCTATGGACATAGGAGCTGCATTAACATTAACTCTTCGTATCTCTCCATGTCCTCTTTTTGTCTTCACCTTAACGCTATATATTGTTTTTATAGTATCTGCTATATAGTTCACATCAGAAAGTGGATGCTCTCCATACACGACAATAAGGCGTTTATGCCCGATTTTACCTGCAAGAACTTCCACTTCTCTTCTCACCTCTCCAAGGCTTAACCTTCTCCTTTTTTCTGCTCTATTGTCCCTTCTAAAAGCACAATACACACAATTGTTCACACAGAAGTTACTGCAGTACAAGGGAGCAAAGGTTACAATCCGATTATCGTAGACCTTTTTCTTCACCTCTCCAGCTACTGCAAATATCTCCTCCCACAGACTTTTATCTTTCACATTTAACAAAGTAGCTGTTTCATCAGGATCCAGTGTTTCCAAGGAGAGAGATTTATCAAGAATAGCTCGGACCTCTTGTGGTGAAGGATTTCTTTTTGACTTTAACTTCTCCCATATAAGCTCATCATTTATAAAATCCCTTTCTTTTTTCATGTATCTTTTATATTCTTCCTCTTTAATCCTACTTCTTATCCATTTACGGGCACTTATAGTAGTAATGGAAGTCATCAAAACCTCCTCATTTCTATAGCTTAAATTTACGAACTTGCCCTGTGACGATACTTTTTACAAAGTGATCTGCTGGTAAATACTAAATATAAGCTCATAATTTGAGAGATTATTCACAAACTAATGAAATTATTTTTTATTTAAATTTATTATGTTGTCAAGAAGTTAATTGCTAATTGTTAGATTTTTCACATACAAATTTAACAAAAAATTCTCCTCTGTCAAGCTCCACACATTTTGGTCAAATCAGTAAAAGCAAAATTTCGCTTCAATAGCCTTTTTTTAAAACACTATCCTGCCTTAAAGCCTTTAGCTTTTTAAGACTCTCAGGTTAAAATCAGTCTAAAGAAAGATTCTGAAAACATGAGTTTCAACCCTTACACTTGACAAGGTCATTTTTGATGATAATATGTATAGTGAAAAAAGTCACAAAGTTATAGGTCTTATAATAATTTTCTTTTATATAAAAGAAAAATTTACAATAATCAAACATTTTTGGGTTGTAACTAAACTCACAAATACAAATTAGGTGGTTCCATAAAAAATAAAAAAGTAGCTGTGAAAAACTGTAAGTATCAAAAAGAGAGAAAAAATGTGGACTCTTCGGAGGAGGACGAAAATTTTTCTTTAAGGAGAGAGGCAATGAATTTAAAAATCATAATAAAAAAATTAGGTTTAAAGAACCTTACTCCTGAATTAGGTGAGGATGTGGAAATAAAAGGGTGTCACATCTCTGACATTATGAGCGAGGTTCTTGCTAATGCCTCAGAAGGAGACATGTGGCTGACGAGGCAAAACAATCCTGTAATTGTTGCTCTTGCTTCTTTAAAAAGAATACCCGCCATTCTTCTTGTTGATGGAAGAGAACCTGTGCCTGAGATGCTGGATAAAGCTCTCAAAGAAAAAATAGTGATTTTAACAACCCCCATGTCTTATTTTGAAGTAGCAGGAAGACTTTATCAGATGGGTTTTTCCAGAAAGAGAGAGCCTGTTTTTCATAACTGAGGTGAAGGAAAGAAAAATGCAGGATCTTTCTCTACATGTTCTTGATATAGTGGAAAATGCAATTAATGCAGGAGCAACAAAGGTGGTAATTTTCGTCAAGGAGGATATTGAGAAGGACAGGTTAATAATCACCATTGCAGACAATGGAAAGGGGATGACTAAAGAACAAGTATCAAAACTCACAGACCCTTTTTATACAACAAGAACATGCAGAAAGGTGGGACTTGGGCTTCCTCTTTTAAAAATAATGGCAAGACAGTGTCATGGGGATGTCATTGTGAAATCCAAACTCGGAAGAGGAACATGTGTGAGGGTAATTTTTCAA
>JAGHCI010000030.1:0-9964 GCA_021160545.1 Candidatus Aerophobota bacterium
CACCTATCCTTGTAATCATTATTGGAGAAGGAGGAAGTGGAGGAGCCCTTGGAATAGGTGTAGGAGATAAAGTCTTAATGCTTGAAAATGCCATATATTCGGTAATTTCACCAGAGGGATGTGCGGCAATTCTGTGGAAGGATCAAAGCAAGGTGGAGGAGGCAGCCTCTGCTTTAAAATTAACAGCCGAGGATCTTTTAAAACTTAAAATAATAGATGGTATAATTCCTGAGCCTCGAGGAGGAGCTCACAGAAACGTGGAAGAAACAGCAAACAACATAAAAAGAGCTATTTTAAGAGAAATAGAATCTTTAAAATCACTACCTCTTGAAGAACTGCTTCTTCGCAGAAAAAATAAATACAGGTCGATGGGAAAACTAAGGAGTGACGAAAATGCCAAGTGAATACAGAGCAGAGCAGATAAAAGTTTTAAAAGACCTTGAGGCCGTAAGAAGAAGACCGGGGATGTATATAGGTAGCACCGGCCCCCGTGGACTTCACCATCTTGTAAATGAAGTTGTTGATAATTCCATTGATGAGGTTCTGGCAGGTTACTGTAAAAATATCAGGGTAATCATTCACCCCGACAATCGCATAACTGTAATTGATGACGGGAGAGGAATACCTGTTGATGAGCATCCTATATACAAAAAATCAGCTCTTGAGCTTGTAATGACCACACTTCATGCAGGAGGCAAATTTGATGATAAAATCTACAGAGTCGCAGGAGGACTGCACGGGGTAGGAGTCTCCGTGGTAAATGCGCTATCATCTTTTCTGGAAGCAAAAGTCTACAGAAATGGAAAAATATGGAGACAAACTTATTCAAGAGGTAAACCCACATCCCCTGTGAAAGTTGTGGGAGAAGTGGAGAAAGAAAAAACAGGAACTGAAATCACCTTTGCACCTGACCCTGAGATTTTTGAGTCAACAGAATTTGATTATGAAAGAATTTGCCGAAGACTGAGAGAACTTGCCTTCCTTAACAAGGGAGTAAGTATAGAAATTGAAGATAAGAGAACAGGCAAAAAAGACAGGTTCAAATACGAAGGAGGTATAATAGAATTTGTTAAATATCTCAATCAAACAAGGGAGGTCTTTTTCCCGGAGCCAATTTACATAGAAGGGGAAAAAGATAGAATCTATGTGGAGGTGGCAATTCAATACAATCAGAGTTTTATCCAGGATATATTTGCCTTTGTCAACGATATCAATACAGAGGAGGGAGGAACACATCTTTCTGGGTTCAAAGCCGCCCTTACAAGAGCAATAAACGACTATGCAAGAAAAATAGAAAACAAGGAATTAAACATTTCAGGTGAGGATACAAGGGAGGGACTTACCGCGATAATCAACATAAAAATGCCCAATCCTCAATTCGAAGGGCAAACCAAAACAAGACTTGGCAACAGTGAGGCAAGGGGAATTGTTGATTCTATTGTTTATGAGGGGCTGTCCCAGCACTTTGAAGAAAACCCCTCCATAGCAAAGCTGATCCTCCAAAAGTGTATTTCAGCTTCAAGGGCTCGTATTGCTGCACAAAGGGCAAGAGAACTTACCCGTAAAAGAGAAAGTTTAGGTGGTGGAGCCCTGCCGGGAAAACTTGCAGCCTGCTCTGAAAATAACCCTGAGAAAAACGAGCTTTACATAGTAGAGGGAGAGTCAGCAGGTGGTTCAGCAAAACAAGGCAGAGACAGAAGATTCCAGGCTATCCTGCCAATAAAAGGTAAGATAATTAATGTTGAAAAATCACACCCTGTAAAGGTGTTAAACAACGAAGAGGTAAAATCTATTATTGCAGCAATTGGAACAGGTATAAAGGAGGAATTTGATATATCAAAATTAAGATACAACAAAATTATTTTAATGAGTGATGCAGATGTTGATGGGGCTCACATAAGGACCCTGCTTCTCACTTTCTTTTACAGGTATATGCAGGAACTTATCAGAAGAGGACACATCTACATTGCTCAACCACCCCTTTATAAAGTGACAAATAAAAACAAAGAATACTTCCTTTACAGTGACGAAGAGTTCAATAAATTAAGAGAGGAGCTAAAGGGAGAGAAAATAGAGGTTCAAAGATATAAGGGGCTTGGAGAAATGAACCCGGACCAGCTCTGGCAAGCAACCATGAATCCTGAAACAAGAACATTATATAAAGTTTCAATTGAAGATGCCGTGGAGGCAGATGAGCTTTTCTCCATGCTTATGGGAGAAGAAGTAGAGCCCCGTAGAAAATTCATTGAGGAGCATGCCGCCGAAGTTAGCGAGCTTGATGTATAAAAAATTATAAATTCCAACAAGGGGGGAAAATGGCTGTAGAGGAAAGAAATGAACTTGTTTTTTTAGAAGAAGAAATGAAAAAATCCTACCTGAGTTACGCCATGAGCGTAATTGTGGGTAGGGCTCTTCCTGATGCAAGAGATGGGTTAAAACCTGTCCAGAGGAGAATACTTTATGCCATGCGGGAACTTGGACTTCTTCCCAACCGACCTTACCGTAAATCTGCCCGTCTTGTGGGAGAGGTGCTGGGAAAGTACCATCCTCACGGAGATATGGCTGTTTATGATGCACTTGTTAGAATGGCGCAGGACTTTTCTTTAAGACACCCTCTGGTAGATGGACAGGGAAATTTTGGTTCAATAGATGGCGATCCTCCTGCAGCCATGAGATACACAGAGGTAAGACTTGCCCCCATAAGTGAGGAGCTTCTAAATGACCTGGACAAAGATACAGTGGACTTTACACCTAATTTTGATAACTCTTTAAAGGAACCTGTGGTTTTACCCGCTGCCTTTCCCAATCTCCTTGTAAATGGGGCATCAGGAATAGCAGTGGGAATGGCAACAAATATCCCTCCCCACAACTTAGGGGAAATAATAGATGCCTGCATAGCTATGATAGAAAATCCTCAAATAACCCTGGAGGAACTCCTCAATTTTGTCAAAGGACCAGATTTTCCCACAGGAGGGATTATACTTCAAAGCGAGGGCATAAAAAAAGCCTATGAGGAAGGAAAAGGCAAAATAATCGTCAGAGGAAAAGCCCGTATAGAAAGAGAAGGAGGAAGGGAAAGAATAATTATAGAGGAGATACCCTATCAGGTTATAAAAACCAACTTAATTGAAAAGATAGCCGAACTTGCACAAAGTGAAAAGATAAAAGGAATAAAGAGTATAAGAGATGAGTCAGATAAAAGAGGAATAAGAGTAGTTATAGAAGTCTCCCGTGCCTTCACTTCAGAGATAATTCTCAATCAGCTTTACAAACACACCCCCCTGCAGGTAACCTTTGGAATAATACTTCTTGCTCTTGTAGACGGGAAACCTCAACAGCTGAGTTTGACTCAGGCCATAAGATACTACCTTGATCATCGCCGTAATGTGGTTATACGCCGAACAAAATATCTACTGGACAAAGAAGAAAAGAAGGCTCACATTTTAGAAGGTTTTAAAAAAGCTTTAAATAGACTTGATGAGGTGGTTAAGACCATAAGAGAGTCTTCAAATCCTGAAGAAGCAGAGAAAAATCTAATAGAGAGGTTTGACCTGACCAAAACTCAGGCAAATTCCATTTTAAATATGAGACTGCAAAGGCTTACAAGTATAGAAAGGGATAAGATAGAAAAAGATTACACTCAGGCAGTAGAAAATATAAAAGAATTCAGAGCTATTCTCAAAAGTGACGAAAGAATATGGGGCATAATTAAGGAAGAACTGGGAAGAATAAAGGAAAAATACGCAACTCCTCGCAAAACCTTAATAGAAGAAGAAATAACAGCACAGGAGCTACTTAACTTCAAACCAGAGGACCTCATTGAAAAAGAAGATGTCGTAATAACCATTACTTCCAATGGATACATAAAATATACACCTCTTAGAGCTTACAAAAGGCAAAAAAGAGGAGGAAAAGGAGCAAGCGGGATTTCGCTCAGAAGAGGAGATGCTGCTGAAAATATTCTCCTGTGTAACACCCACTCCACACTTCTTTTCTTCACAAGTTCTGGCAAAGTTCATTCCATAAAAGCATACGAAATACCCCAGAAAGGAAGGGGAGAGAAAGGAAGGTCTATTATGAACTTTATACCTCTCGAAAAAGAAGAAAATATAAGTGCTGTAATACCTGTTGAAAGCTTTGCATCACATAACTTCCTTTTTATGGTAACAAAGAAAGGAATAGTGAAAAAAACCCTTATAAAAGAATACTCTCATATAAAAAGAGGAGGTATAATTGCGATAAAAATACACACAGAAGATGAACTTATGAAAGTTTTGATAACCTCAGGAGATGATGATATTATCCTGTGTACAAAAAGGGGAATGGCTATAAGATTTTCGGAAAAGGATGTCCGCCCCATGGGTAGAGTATCGGCAGGAGTTAAAGGGATAAATCTTTCCAGAGGTGATGAGGTAGTAGATGCCTGTATAGTTGATGAAAATGCTGATCTTCTCACCATAACAGCAAAAGGTTACGGCAAAAGGACTCCCTTTTCAAGTTATAGAAAAATAAAAAGAGGTGGCAAGGGGATAAAAAATATAAAACTTGCGTCTGAAAGAGGAGAGGTAGTTGCTACAAAAAAAGTGAGCAAAGATGATGAAGTAATAATAATAACCCAAAAAGGAAAGAGCATAAGGCTGTGGGCAAAGAACATCCGCCAGACAAACAGAGTTGCTGCAGGATGCAGAATAATAAAATTAGATGAGGATGATAGGGTAATTGCTCTAACATGAAAAAAATAGCTTTTTTATATCCCGGTCAGGGTTCTCAAAAAGTAGGTATGGGTAAAGATTTCAAAGAACTTTATCCTCCTGCAGAGGAGATATTTGATAAAGCACAAAAGATAGTGGAGTTTGATGTGGAAAAAATATGCACGCAGGGCCCAGAGGGAGAACTCATAAAAACATCCAATCTTCAACCTGCTCTTGTTACGATAAGCTGGATCCTAACAAAATTTATAAAGGAAAAAGGAATCTTACCCAGTGCAGCTGCAGGACACAGTCTCGGGGAGTACAGCGCCCTTCTTGCAGCAGAAGTTCTTGATTTTCCTGCCGTTCTTAAAATAGTCAAGGAAAGGGCACATCTTATGGAGGAGGTCGGGAAAAAAGAAAAAGGAACAATGGCTGCGATAATTGGTCTTTCCACAGAAAAAATACTTGAAGTTTGCAACAAAATGGAAGGAGTTTACGCTGTTAACTTTAACTGTCCGGGACAGGTGGTTATCTCAGGATACAGGGAAAAGCTAAAAGAAGCAGAGGAAAAACTCAAAAAAGAGGGAGCAAAAAAGGTTATTTTTCTTCCTGTGTCAGGTGCATTTCACTCTCCTCTTATGAAGGAGGCAGCAGAAAGATTCTCATCTTTTCTCGATAAATTTGATTTTAAAGACCCAATCTGTCCTGTGGTGACAAATACAACAGGCGAGTACGCAACATCCGGTAAAAAAATAAAGGATAATCTAAAACTTCAGATGGATCATCCTGTTTTATGGGAAAAAAGCATGAAAACTTTACTGCAGGATGGTTATCATCTTTTTCTGGAAATTGGACCCGGGAATGTCCTGCAGGGGCTTATGAGGAGAATAGAGAAAAAGGCAAATATAAAGGGGGTTGAGAGTATAAAACAGGCTCTTGACCTCGTAACTACTCTCAACCCCTGAAGAATTTATACCTTCTTTGAGTAAACTTCAATAAATCTTTTCAGGGAGCGATCGTAGGTTCTCTCTACATCATTGGGAAAAAAACAAGCAGGAAGTTCTCCCATCTGCCAGTGATACCTCAAACATTCACAACACCTTCCTTTTCTTGAACAGGGCTCGTAGGTGCAGTTGCATTTTTCAAGATTCTCTTTAAGATTGGGACAATCTGCCATCTAACCCCTCCTTTAAAGTATTTAAAAAAACCCTGACAACTCCAGGATCAAATTGCTTCCCTGCCTGAGATTTTAACTCCTCTACCGCCTGCTTACGGGTAAGTCTCTTTCTGTAAGGTCTTTCTGAAAGCATTGCTCTGAAGGCACAGACCACAAAAACTATTCTTGACTCAATGGGTATATCTTCTCCGGAGATTCCATTAGGATAGCCTTTTCCATCCCACCTCTCATGAACTGACCTCACAGGAGCAGCAAGATCGTCAAGTCCTCTCATCTTGCTTAGAAACTGCACACTGTAGAGAGGATGCTGCCTAACAATCTCCCACTCCTTATCCGTAAGAGAGCCTGGCTTATTAAGGATATATTCAGGCACAGCTAAATTTCCTATGTCATGCAATAAAGCTACCATTTCAGTTTTTCTCGCTCTTTCTTCATCAAGACCCATCTTTCTTGCAAGCGAGACTGCTTCCTGAGAGAGGAGCTTTGAATGAGAAGAAACATAGCTATTTTTCTCGTCTGCAACCTCAGCAAGTGCATATATAACCTCAGGTATAATTTCTCGAGAAGAAAACTTTTTTTCTTGAATAGATTCCCAATTTCCCCATGTAATAATCTTTTCTTCAGGACAATGTTTGGCAAAAATTGCACTTATATCTGCCTTTACCATAATATCCTCAAGGGAGTTTGCATCATCAGGATAACAAACAACACCTATGCTAAGAGAAGGCAAAAATTCTCCCCTTGTGGTTTGTGCTTTAATCTCAGCGAGTATCCTTTTTGCAACTTCCCTTGCCCCTGAATGATCTGTTGAAGGTAAAAGAACTGCAAATTCATCTCCTCCGTATCTGCAAACAAGATCCTCTTTTCTCAAACATGAGCCTATAAGATGAGATAATCTGCAAAGAACCCTATCCCCTTCGCTATAGCCCAAGGTCCTGTTAATAGCTTTGAAATCGTCAATATCGCAAAAAAGAAGACACACCTTCTCTCCCTTTCTTTCCGCCCTTGAAATCTCCTCTCTTAGCCTTGCAATAAAATACCCTCGTGCAAAAAGACCTGTTAACCCATCTCTTATAGATTTCTCCCTTAAATTGTGGATAAATCTAATTTTCTCCAGCAAAAAAGTTACATCCTCTCCCAATTTAAAAAGAAGCTCTCTTGAGGGGTTAAAATGTTCCTTTTTACTACAAAGAACAGAGAAGCCAAGTGGCTTTTTCCCGGAAAAAAAGCTAAAATACACTATAGAAGGGAATCCCAGTTTTTCTTTGTCTAAAACAATTTTTTCTTTCTCTGTGAAATCTTTCTCTACAGAAGCTAAAAGCTGTAAAGATTTTTCCTCAGGAAAATTATAACCTGCTGTGAATTTAAAATTTCCGTCTTCTGCGAGAAGAAAAACACAGCAAGCCTCAGCTCCTGTTATGCCTGCAAGATGTTTGCAAACAAGCTCAAAAAATTCCCTCTCTTCCCCTATAATAAAAAGAGCTTCCACTAATTCCCTTTTTATTAATGTAAAATCTTTCTCTTCCATCTATCACACTACCAAAGGGAATTGAAAGGAAAGAGTTACATAGCCAAAAAAAACTGAAACCACAACTTAGAAAAAATCCCCTCCCCCAAGACCACAGGCAAGAAGTAAGAAGTCCTCTTTTATTTTACAACTCCCTACAATTTTGTCAAAAACACCAAATTACCAATTAGATTAGAGTTTAACCTGCTTCACGCATTACCTTGACATAATTTCTCCTGATTTTTATACTGAGCTTAAAGCAAAAAAGAAAAGTTAAAAACCAATGAAAGTTGAATTTTTTCTTCTGGATGCAGACTACCTGAAAGGAAAAGACAAAAGCTTTGTAAGAATATTTGGAAAAACAGAGAAGAAAGAGAAAATAGCCTGCTTATTCCCTTATGACCCATATTTCTATGTCCTTCCTCAGGACATAGAAAAAGCTGAAGAAGAAATTAAAGCTCTTTTAGAGAAAGAAAACGTAAAAAAAATAGAAAGGATAAAAAGGGACCTTGAAGGAGAAGTAAAAGAATTTCTGAAGATAATCTGCAAATTCCCCCAGGATACTCAAAAAATAAGGGATAAAATAAAGCAACTGGAGAAAAAAAGAGGGGGAAGTGGCTCAGTGAAGGAAGAATATGAATACAGCATTAACTTCTATCGCCGCTTTTTGCTTGATAAAAATATAGAGGGAAGCTGCTGGGTTGAAGTGGAAGGAGAAAGGATAAAATCAGACCTACAGGTTGATTTGGTTTTAATGGGAAAAAGTATAAGAACACTGAAAAAAATAAAACCCCCATCTTTAAAACTTTTATCATTTGACATAGAGACCTACGAGGAAAGAGGCAGAAAAAGTATAATAATGCTCTCTTTCTGGGGAGAGCAGCTTAAAAAAGTTATAACCTATCAAAAAGGAAATTTTCAACCCTGGGTGGAGATTGTCAAAGATGAGAAGGAACTTCTTGAAAGATTTGTGGAGATTATAAATCAATATGATCCTGATTTCATTTTTTCTTTTAATGGTGATTCCTTTGACTTTCCCGTAATTCAGGAAAGAGCAGCTGAGAAGAAGGTAAAACTTTATCTTTCTCGAGATAAAAAAGAGGTGAAATTCACTAAAAGAGCAAGAATTTCCTCTGCTCAAATTAAAGGTCGCATCCACATTGATCTTTTTAACTTCATAAGCAATATTCTCTCACCTAACCTCCAGACAGAGGTTTTAAGTCTTGATGCAGTGTCAGGTGAGCTTCTGGGAGATAAGAAGATAGAAATGGACTACCAGGAACTTCTTGAAGCCTGGTATAAAAAGAAAGACCTTGCAAAACTTACAGAATACAGCTTAAAAGACTCCGAACTCACCTTTAAACTTGCCCATCTTCTTTTACCTCAAATCTTAGAGATGTCAAAAACAATTGGACAACTTCCCTTTGACACCTCAAGAATGACCTATGGACAGCTTGTTGAATGGTATCTAACAAGGAAGGCTGTCCAGATGAATAAAATAATTCCCAATCAACCAAAATGGGAAGAAATTAAAAAAAGAAGAGCTTTCACCTACACAGGGGGATTTGTTAAAGAACCTGTAGGAGGGCTGCATGAAAATATTGCTGTGCTTGACTTCAGATCTCTTTACCCCAGCGTGATTGCCACATTTAACATTTCTCCTGAAACTTTAAACTGCTCCTGCTGTAAAGAGAAAGGCTATAAGGTTCCAGAAGAAAATTACTGGTTTTGCAAAGAAAAAAAGGGATTTGTCTCAAAGGTAATTGAAGATTTGATAAAAGACAGAATTAAGATTAAACAGGAAATGGAGAAAATAAAAAAAGATAGCTCAGAATACATAATGCTGGATAAAAGACAGCTTTCACTGAAAATAGTAGCCAACGCAGCTTATGGAATGTTTGCCTTTGCAGGTGCAAAGTGGTATTGCAGGGAGTGCGCTGAAAGCTGTACCGCCTTTGGAAGATTTTTTATTAAACAGACAATAGAGGAGGCAGAGAAAAAAGGCTTTTCTGTATTATACGCCGATACAGATTCTTGCTTTTTAAAAAAGAATGTTTCCGAAGAGAGGCTGAAAGAGGAGGTAGATGAATTTTTAAAATATATCAATGAAAAACTTCCCGGAATTATGGAACTTGAATTTCAGGGAACCTACAAAAGAGGGATCTTTATACCTCGAGGAAAAGCGCCAGGCACAGCTAAGAAAAGATATGCTTTAATTGACGAAAGTGGCAATTTGCTTATAAGGGGACTTGAAAGTGTCAGAAGAGACTGGTGCAGTATAGCCAAAAAGCTACAACGGGAGGTTTTAACCTATGTGCTAAGGGATAAAAAAGTAGATGAGGCTGCAGATTATGTGAGAGAAGTGGTGAAAAAAATGAGAAAAAAACAAATTCCTCTTAAAGAGCTTGTAATTTACGAACAACTCACAAAGCCCCTCTTAGAATATAAACAAATAAGTCCCCATGTTGCCGCAGCTAAAAAAATGGTAAAAAGAGGAAGGGAGGTAAGTCAGGGCATGCTCATCATGTTTGCTATAGCCCGTGGGGAAGGAACAATCTCTGAAAGAGCAGAACCTATAGAAGATGTAAG
>JAGHCI010000012.1:0-7159 GCA_021160545.1 Candidatus Aerophobota bacterium
GAGAATATCAGAATATAAGGGATTGAGCAAAGCTTTAACTCTCCCTGAAACATATGTTTTTAAAAGATATTTCTCTCCTCTTGGCATTTTACATGTTGTGAGAAGTCCTTTTATAAAATATGCTCCAGGTCTAAGTCTTAATTTTCAGAAAGATATCCCCGCCCAGGTTGGTATTTTCGTAGATGCAGATTCTATGTCAGCTGTAAACAGGTTCGGGGGAGATTTTTCCAATCTTGGGTATCTTGATTTTCTCACACTCTCTCTTCCTTACCATCTTACCTCCCAACCTCAAGTTCTCGTAGTAGGGGCAGGAGGTGGATCTGAGGTCTTAAATGCTCTTTATCATGGAGCAAAAAAGGTCTTTGCGGTGGAGATTAATCCTCAGATGATAGAGATTGTAAATAAAGATCTTGCAGAGTTTTCCGGAGAAATTTACTCCTTACCTCAAGTGAAAACAATTGTAAAAGAGGCAAGAGGATATGTGGAGACAACCCATAAAAAATTTGACATTATTCAGATATCTCTTCTTGACTCCTTTGCCGCCTCCTCTGCGGGAGTATATGCTCTTTCTGAAAGCTACCTTTACACTGTAGAGGCTCTTTGCAGGTTTATTGAGCATCTTAAGCAGGGAGGTTTTTTGTGTATCACCCGCTGGATTAAAATCCCTCCCAGGGATGGGGTAAGAATTCTTGCAACTTCGGTTGAGGCTCTTGAAAGATTGGGTGTAAAAGACCCTTCCTCCCACATTTTAATGATAAGAGGCTGGTCAACTTCCACTCTTCTTGTGGGAAGATCACCTATTCCTCCTGACAAGATAAAACTTGCTCTTGATTTTTCAAGCAAAAGATCTTTTGATGTTTGCTGGTACCCCGGGATAAAGAAAGAGGAGGTTAACAGGTTCAATATTTTACCTCAACCTTACTTTTACGAGGCTGCCAAAAAAATTTTCTCTAAAGATCGTGAAGAATTTTACAGACTTTACCTTTTTGATATTATTCCCACCACCGATGATTCTCCTTATTTTTTCCACTTTTTCAAATGGAGGTCAATTCCTTATCTTATTAAAAACTTTGGTAAAAGATGGATTCCTTTTGTGGAGTGGGGATACATAATTCTTTTTGCAACCTTTATTCAGGTTATCTTTGCAAGTGTATTTTTAATTTTATTTCCACTTTTTTTCTTAAGGATTAAAAAACCTTCTGTAAGAACTTTTACTTTTTCCAGAGTGAGGATTCTTTTTTACTTTCTTTTTATAGGTACAGGTTACATGTTCATTGAAATGTCCTTTATTCAAAGGTTTATCCTGTTTCTCCATCATCCGGTTTATGCTGTGGCTGTGGTTATAACAGGATTTTTAATATTTTCCGGTGTTGGAAGTCTTTTCTCATCTCACTTTGGCCGCTCTATGAAAAGATTTATTTTCTCCTTTTCTGCTATAATATTTTTCACTATTTTTTATCTTTTTGGATTAAAAGGTCTTTTTCTGCAGATGATAGGGTATCCGGAATGGATGAAGATTGTATTTTCTTTTTCTCTTCTTGCGCCTTTTGCCTTTTTTATGGGGATACCTTTTCCAGCAGGACTTGAAAGGATAAAAAGACAGGATCCTTCCTTTCTTGCCTGGGCGTGGGGAGTAAATGGATGTGCCTCTGTTACAGGTAGTGTGCTTGCCGTAATTCTTGCTGTTTCCTGGGGATATACACTTGTGGGAATACTGGCCTCTGTTTTTTATCTTCTTGCTTTTATGTTTTTTTGTGATTTCCCTCATCGAATCTCCGTCATTTTTGATAAGAGATTTTGACTTTAAAAGGGTAAATGCATATAATTAATTGCCAGATAAAAGAGGAGATGAAAATGCAAATTCCCTTGCTTGATCTTAAAAGACAGTACAGGCAAATTCAAGATGAAGTGAAAGAGGTTGTGGGAGAAGTTTTAAAAAGTGGACAGTATATTCTCGGTCCCAATGTGGAGGCACTGGAAGAGGAGGTTGCAAGATACTGTGGGGTAGATTACGCTGTTGGAGTTGCTTCAGGGACTGATGCTCTGCGTCTTGCTTTGCTTTCTCTCGGAATTGGAAAAGGCGATGAGGTTATAACAACTCCTTTTACCTTTATTGCTACAGCACAGGCAATAACTCAGGTGGGGGCAACTCCTGTTTTTGTGGACATTGAGGAGGATACCTTTAATATAGATGTTGGGAAAATTGAAGAGGCAATAACTTCCAGAACCCGGGCTATTTTACCCGTGCATCTTTTCGGACACAGTGTGGATATGAAGGGTATTTTAGAGGTGGCACGCAAGTATGACCTGTTTGTGATAGAGGATGCGGCACAGGCTTTTGGAACTGAGTGTAACATTGATAGGGAAGGTTCTTCTTTATGGAAAAAGGCAGGTTCTATGGGGGATGTTGGGTGTTTTAGTTTTTTCCCGACAAAAAATCTTGGTGGATTTGGGGATGGAGGTATGGTGGTGACAAACAATGAGGAGATTGCAAAAAAGGTAAGGCTTTTGAGAGTTCACGGAGGCAGCTCCAGAAGTTATGAGTATGAGATGTTTGGTTACAATTCAAGACTTGATGAGATACAGGCTGCTCTGCTTCGCGTAAAACTTAAATATGTGGATGGGTGGATGAAAGCAAGACAGGAAAAGGCAGCTCTTTATAACAGACTTTTAATAGATACCCCTGTTAAAACTCCCTGTTGTAAACCTTATTCAAGACACAGTTTTTGTGTTTACACAATAAAAGTTCCTTTTAGGGACAGACTTAGAAAATATCTTGAAGAGGCAAAAATAGCAACTAAGGTGTACTATCCTGTTCCAATTCATCTTCAAAAAATATACAGGGAAAAAGTCACAAACTCCTGTTTGCCCCTTTCTGACAAGGTTTGCAAGGAAGTTCTTTCTTTACCTATCTATCCAGAATTAAAAGAGGAGGAGATATTTTACATTACAGAGAAAATAAAGGCCTTTTTTAGAGATTATGCCTGAGCAATGTTTTCTCCCTTGTATATTAAAAAAAGGCGCAGAAGAGGTAGGTGTTTTTTTATCCCAGGAGAAGATAGAAAAATTTCTCATTTACCTTGAAGAGTTAAAAAGATGGAATAAAAAGATAAACCTTACAGCACTGGAAGAAGATAAGGAGATAATAGTAAAACACTTCCTTGATTCTCTTACCCTTTGCTCTGTAATGAATAAAATTCCGCAGGAAGTTGTGGATATAGGTCCAGGGGCAGGTTTCCCTTCACTACCCTTAAAGATAGTTCTGCCCCAAATAAAATGCACCCTGGTGGAGGCAAGGAAAAAGAAAGTAGATTTTCTACACCACATTGTGGAAAAACTTTGTCTTAAAGGTGTGGTTTTGATAAATAAAAGGGCAGAAGAGTTTGCAAGAGAGAAAGAGGCAAGGGGGAGGTTTGATGTGGCTGTGGCAAGGGCTGTGGCGAAATTAAATATTTTACTTGAATACACTCTTCCCTATCTTAAAATAGGAGGATATCTTATTTCTCAGAAAGGAAGATATCCTGAAAAGGAAGTAGAGGAAGCAAAAAGGGCTCTTTCTATCCTTGGGGGTGAGGTGGAGAGAATAAAAAAGATAAAGCTTCCTTTTTTTGATATTCCTCGAAGTCTTGTGGTTATAAGAAAAATTAAAGAGACTCCTTCAGGCTATCCTCGCCGCCCAGGAATCCCGGCAAAAAGGCCTCTTTAAAAATATGAGCGAAAAAAAAGAAGCAGGAATACTTTATCTTGTGGGAACTCCTATAGGAAATCTGGAGGATGTAAGCTTCAGAGTGTTGCGTGTCTTAAAAGAGGTAGATCTTATAGCAGCAGAGGATACACGTCACACCCGCAAACTTCTCTCACACTATGATATCCATACTCCCCTGACAAGCTTTTTTGAACACAATGAAAGAAAAAAGGCAGCCTACATTATAGAAAAAATTAAGGAAGGAAAAAATGTTGCGCTTGTGAGTAAAGCTGGTATGCCCTGTGTTTCAGATCCGGGGTTTTATCTTGTTGAGAAAGCAGTGGAGGAGAAGATAAGAATAGTTCCTGTTCCAGGCCCGAGTGCTCTTTTGCTGGCACTTGTTGTTTCAGGTCTTCCCACGGAAAGTTTTGTCTTTGAGGGGTTTTTGGGGAGAACAAAAAAAGAACGAGTGAAAAAGTTAAAACTTCTTTCTCAGGAAAGAAGAACGATAGTAATTTATGAGGCTCCTCACAGAATAAAAAAGCTTCTTCCTGAAATAAGAGAAATTCTTGGTGATCGCCGAATTGTTGTTGCAAGAGAACTCACCAAAAAATTTGAGGAGGTAATAAGGGGGAAGGTGAGTGAGGTGGAGGAAGTTTTTTCCGGGAGGGAACCAAAAGGTGAGTTTACTCTTGTTATTGAGGGAGCAAAATAAATTTCTATAATTTACAGTAGGGATTAAAATGAGTATAAAAGAAAATGTTGTCTCCCTTTTAAGAGAAATCCCATCAGGGGTTATTGTGGTTGCTGCAGCAAAGGGAAGAACACCTCAGGAAATAATGGAGGCAATTGAAGGGGGGATTGAAATAGTTGGGGAGAATTATGTCCAGGAAGCAGAGAAAGCCTTCTCTGTTATAGGAAGAAAAGTCAAATGGCATTTTATAGGACATCTGCAAAGAAATAAAGTGAAAAAGGCAGTTGAGATATTTGACTTAATTGAAACAGTAGATTCGGTAGAACTTGCGAGGGAAATAGATAAAAGATGCTCCAGAATTGGCAAGGTTATGCCTGTTTTCTGTGAGATAAATATAGCAAAGGAGAAAAGCAAGTCAGGGGTCTATCCAGAGGAGGTTGAAGAGCTTGTAAGGCAGATATCATCTTTAAAAAACATAAAGATTGAAGGTCTTATGACAATGGGTCCTTTTTTTGAGGACCCTGAGAAGTTAAGACCCTATTTTAGAAAGACAAAGGAGATTTTTGAGAATATAAGGGAAAAACGCATACCCCGTGTGGAGATGAAGTATCTTTCCATGGGAATGAGCAGCTCCTACAAAGTAGCAATTGAAGAAGGAGCAAATATAGTCAGAATAGGAACAAAGATTTTTGGACCCCGTCTCCAGAAGGGATAAAGTTAAACTTGACAGACAAATAGGATGATATAGGATAAGTCTTGAAAATGAGAGTATTTATTGCAGTGGAACTTCCCGAAAGTGTAAAGAGGAGTATTTATAACCTTCAAAAAAGAATGGTTGATAATATTAACAGGATAAAATGGGTAAGTCCTGATTCTCTGCATATTACCCTTAAGTTTCTGGGGGAGGTAGAAGAAAGAAGGTTAAAGGACATATCAGAGGTTGCAGATAAAGTTGCGTCAAAGTTCTCTTCCTTTTTCATTAAAATGGAGGAAGTAGGTATTTTCCCTGAGAGGGGTGTTCCGCGAGTAATATGGGTGGGAATAAGTGAGGGGTCTTTTGAACTTTCCTCCATAGCAAAACAAATAGATGAGGGGCTTTTTGAAAAAGGCTTTCCCAGGGAAAGAAAAAAATGGGTTCCTCATATTACCCTGGGGAGGGTTAAAAGATTGCAAAATCCTGAGATTATAAAAAAATTTACAAAAGAGAATATTAAGGGAGAAAAGACGAAGGTAGAGGCTATAACTCTTATGCAATCCAATCTCACTCCTCAAGGAGCAATATACAAATCCCTTGAAAGGTTTTTTTTAAAAGGAGAAAAAATTGGATAAAGACAGATTGAAGGCTTTAGAGATAGCAAGAAAACAGATAGAACACCAGTTCGGAAAAGGTGCTATAATGCGCCTTGGAGAAAGAGCTGCTCAGATGGATGTGGAAGTAATTCCCACAGGAAGTCTTAGTCTTGATGCTGCACTTGGAATAGGAGGTCTTCCAAGAGGAAGGGTTGTTGAAATTTTTGGTCCCGAAGGATCAGGCAAGACAACGCTTGCCCTGCATGTGGCAGCAGAGGCTCAAAAAAGGGGAGGAATAGTTGCCTTTATTGATGCAGAACATGCTCTTGATCCAACTTACGCTGAAAAACTTGGAGTAAACACTGAAAATATATTTATTTCCCAGCCTGACTCAGGTGAGGATGCCTTGGAAATAGCTGAAGTTCTTGTTCGCAGTAATGCCATAGACCTTATCATAGTTGACTCTGTGGCAGCACTTGTTCCTCGTGCAGAACTTGAAGGGGAGATGGGAGATGCTCATGTTGGGCTCCAAGCAAGACTCATGTCCCAGGCTTTGAGAAAGCTAACAGCTTCAATTAACCGATCAAAAACCTGTACCATATTTATCAATCAGTTGAGAATGAAAATAGGTGTTCTTTTTGGCAATCCAGAGACAACCCCTGGAGGAAGAGCCCTTAAATTTTATTCTTCGATAAGGCTTGATATAAGAAAGATTTCCTCAATAACAAAAGGAGACGAGCAAATAGGAAATCGTGTTAAAGTGACTGTAGTAAAGAACAAGCTTGCTCCGCCTTTTAGAAAAGCAGAATTTGACATTATATTTGGAGAAGGAATATCGCAGGAAGGTTGTATTTTAGACCTTGGATCACAAACAGGGGTAATTAAAAAAACAGGTGCCTGGTATTCGTATGGAGATATTCAGCTTGGTCAGGGGAAAGAAAGAGCCCGTGAATTTTTGAAAGATCCAAAAAATAAGTCTTTAAGAGATGAAATTGAAAAAAAGATAAAAGAAAAGCTCGGTCTTGCAAGAAAAGAGAGAGCAGAAGAAAAAGAGAAAGTTTCTGGGGTAAAAAACTAAAATTTTGGGGGAGAGAGCTATCAAAAAATAGCAGGGAAGGGAGAATGGAGGTTGCCCGGAAGGTAGGTATTTTATCTTTTGTAATTTTTTTTACTCTTGTTTTGCTTTTTTCTGAAGTTTCCCTCGCTCAGGATAATCTTTTTACAGGGAATGTAAAGCTTTTATCTGACTCCTTATGTACCCGGGTATTAATCCAGGTCCCTGAAAGAACAGGATATGTGGTGAAGGATTCAGATATCCCCCCCAGAATTGTGCTTAATCTCTTTCCTCTTCAGGCAAAATTCCCTTCCAAGGAGATTCCTACATTTGATAGATTTATAAAGAAAATAAGCATTTTAAAAGATTCCAGGAATGTGGTAAAAACTATTTTAGATCTTAATATCTCAACTTATAATTTTAATGTTTTCTTTCA
>JAGHCI010000023.1:0-4439 GCA_021160545.1 Candidatus Aerophobota bacterium
GATTTTTATAAGCTGAGAGAGCATCATCCAGCATTTTCAGGTTATAATAGCACTCTCCAAGCTGGTAGGTTGTCTTATCAAGAATATCACTTTTTGGATATTTTTTTAGAAGCTCTTCAAAAGCCTTTGCTGCCTGTTCATATTTTTTAGTTTGCCATAAACTCATTCCCATCCAGTATTGAGCCTCATCACATCTTTCATCATCCGGGTATTTTTCTATAAAATTTTGAAACTGCACTGCAGCAAGGTCAAATACTCCATCCTCATAGAGTTTCTGCGCAACGAGGAAGTCTTCATCGGCGGGTGTTTGAGTAAATGATGGCAAAGGTAGAATAAATCCGCATATAATTATAAAAATTCCTGTAAATATCAGGTATTTTTTTGCTTTTTTCATTTTTTTTCTCCTTGGATTCCTGGATTAGTGTTTTTCTCCCTGGCATTTCTATTTTAACATCAGAAAGTTCCTTGTCAAATAAAAAGATGGATTTTTTCTTAACTTGGGTAATTTGACATGGTGGATTTTGTGGGTAGTATTATTAAAAAAAGAATAAAAAAATGCCTTATTTTGTTCATCTACACACTCACAGTGATTACAGCCTTCTTGATGGTGCGTGTAACATTTCTCAGCTTATTGAGAGAGCCTCTCAGCTTAATATGCCTGCCCTTGCCCTTACCGACCACGGAAATGTCTTTGGGGCAATAGAATTTTATGAGGCAGCCTTACAAAAAGGTATAAAGCCAATTATAGGCTGTGAGGTGTATGTTGCACCTTACTCTCGTTTTAAAAAAAGAAGGATAAAGGGGGAGGATGTTGCCTATCATCTTACCTTGCTTTGTAAAAACGAGCAGGGTTACAAAAATCTTATGGAGCTTGTAAGCAAGGGTTTTACCGAGGGTTTCTACTATAATCCAAGGGTTGATAAAGCTCTTCTTTCTGAACTTAAGGAGGGTATTATAGCTCTTTCAGGTTGTATCAAGGGGGAAATTCCCTCACTTTTATTAAAGGGGGAGGTTGAAAAAGCCTGTAAAGTAGCAAAGGAGTTCAGAGAAATATATGGCGATGATTTTTATCTTGAAATACAGGATAATGGGCTGGAGGAACAAAAAGAGGTTAACAGGGGTTTAATACAGATTAGCAGGGAGCTTTCCATACCGCTTGTAGCGACAAACGATATTCATTATCTTGACAGGGAAGATGCAAGAGCTCAGGAGGTTTTGATTTGCATTCAAACAGGGAAGACGCTTGATGATGCGAACAGATTGAAGTTTTCCTCATCGGAGCTTTACTTTAGAACAGCTGAGGAGATGATGGAGAGATTTGAGGATTTAAAAGAAGCAGTGTACATGTCTGGAGAAATTTCGGAAAAATGCAACCTGATGCTGGAAAAAGGAAAAGTTTATCTTCCCGTGTACACTCCTCCTGACGGAAGCAGTCTTGTGGATTACCTGAAAAGACTCTGTGAGGAAGGGATTAAGAGACGTTATTCTTCTCCTTCAAGAGAAGTTATTGAAAGGCTTAACTATGAGCTTGATGTCATTTCTGATATGGGTTATGCCGGCTACTTTCTTATAGTGTGGGATTTTATACGGTATGCCAGGGAAAAAGATATTCTTATTGGACCGGGAAGAGGTTCTGTTGCTGGAAGTCTTGTTGCCTATCTTTTAGGTATAACCGAGATAGATCCTTTAAAGTATGGGTTGATATTTGAAAGATTTCTAAATCCTGAGAGAAAGACTCTTCCTGATATAGACATAGATATTCAGGATAACAGAAGAGGAGAGGTGATAGAGTATGTAAAGAAAAAATATGGAGAGGAAAATGTTGCCCAGATTATCACCTTTGGAACCATGGCTGCTCGTGCAGCTATCAGGGATGTAGGCAGGGTTTTGGGTATGCCTTATACATTTGTGGATAAAATTGCCAAGTTAATTCCTCCCAATACCAGGTTAAGCAGAGCCATTGAAAATAGTCCCGAGCTTCAGGAGCTTATAGCAAAAGATGAAAAGGTAAAGACTTTATTTGAGATTGCCCAGAGGATTGAAGGGCTTACAAGACATGCTTCAACTCATGCGGCAGGGCTTGTGATAGCTCCTGGAAAACTTACCCATTACACCCCTCTTTACAAGACTAACAAGGATGAAATCACAACTCAATATGATATGCGTTCTCTTGAAGCAATAGGTCTTCTCAAGATGGACTTTTTGGGATTGAAGACACTTAACGTCATTAAAGAGACAATAGAGCTTGTGAGAAAATACAAAGGGAAAAACATTGACTTAGAAAATATCCCTCTTGATGATGCTCCAACCTATAGAATGCTTTCTCGGGGAGAGACAGCAGGCCTTTTTCAACTTGAAAGCAGAGGCATGCAGGATCTTTTAAAAAGACTTAAGCCTGAGAAATTCGAGGATATTATTGCAGTGCTTGCTCTTTACAGACCGGGACCTTTGCAAAGCGGGATGGTGGACGAGTTTATAAAAAGAAAAAACAAAGAAAGCAGAGTGGATTACTTTCATCCAAAACTAAAGTCCATTCTTGAGGAAACATACGGGGTTATACTTTACCAGGAACAGGTTATGCAGATAGCCAACGAGCTTGCTGGATTCAGTCTGGGAGAAGCTGATATTCTGAGAAGAGCTATGGGAAAGAAAATACCTGAGCTTATGGAAGAGCAAAGAGGGAAATTTATCAAGGGAGCTGTTGAGAGGGGTGTTGAGAGAGAGATTGCAGAAAAGATATTTGATATTATGGCTCATTTTTCAGGTTATGGCTTTAATAAATCTCATTCAACCGGCTATGCTCTTATTTCCTATCAAACAGCATTCTTAAAAGCAAACTATCCTCTTGAATTTATGGCAGCTCTTTTAACCTCAGAAAAGGATAATACCGATAAACTGACTTACTATATGAGTGAATGTCACCGTATGGGGATAAAAGTTTTACCTCCTGATATTAACCAATCCTGGGCTAATTTTACAGTTGTGGATAAAAAAGACGCCTCTTCTAAGAAGAAAAATCAGAAAGAAAAGATAAGATTTGGTCTTACTGCTATAAAAAATGTGGGGGAGGCTGCAATATCCTCCATTCTTGAGGAAAGAGAGAGAAATGGTAAATTTAAATCTATATTTGATTTTTGCAGAAGGGTTGACCTTAGAGTGGTTAATAAGAAAGTTTTGGAAAGTCTTATCAAGTGTGGTGCTTTTGATTCCTTACCCGGTTCAAGAGCCCAGAAACTTGCAGTTATTGATCAGGCAGTGGAAAAGGCTGCCATGATTAACAGAGAAAAAGAAAAAGGACAGCTTTCTCTTTTTGGGGAAAGAGAGGAGAAAGATGAAGTTGATCTGCCCCATGTTAAGGATGTTTCAAGAAAAACAAAACTTAACTGGGAAAAAGAACTTCTGGGAGTTTATCTGTCAGGTCATCCCCTTGATGGTTATAGAAAGAGAGTATCTGTGTGCTCCACTCATTCTGTGGCACAACTCAAACAACTCGAGGATGGACAGAGGGTAAGAATAGGTGGAGTTATAAATACGCTTTCTCTTAAAAGGGATAAAAAAGGAAAGCCCATGGCTTTCTTTATTCTTGAGGATCCGGAATCGGAAGTTGAGGTGGTGGTTTTTGCCAAGATTTATGAGGAATTTTCCTCATTTATAAGGGAGGGAGAGATTGTCATTGTGGAAGGTAGAGTGGATGCAACCTCAGATCCACCAAAGGTTGTTGCAAACCATATTCTTGCCTTCTCCTCTCTTGATAATAAAAGCTGTGAATTTCACATAAGAATTAATCCGGAAAACTGGAAAAAGAGTAGACTGGAGGAATTGAAGTCTTTGCTGAATGAAAGAAAGGGGAAAAATTCTGTTTATCTGCACTTTGAGGGTAATGGTCAAAATGTAGTTATAAAATCAAAGTCCTTAAAGGTGGAATTCTCAGAAGAGATAATATCAGAGGTAGAAGAGCTTATGGGGAAGGAGAGGTGCTGCTGGATAAACTAAAATATTCCGCCAAAACTCAGGAAGAATTTTCCTTCGTTTTTATAGTCAAAAGGCCAGCTAATCCCAAAACGCATGGTGAGTGAATATTTGCCAAAGGGGAGCATGCGCAGGCGAATTTCAGCACCTGCATCCTTATAAAGCTTTTCCTCTTTAAATTTTTCTTTTTCTCTCCAGGTACTTCCTGCATCAAAGAAAAAGGCAAGGGATAATGTGTCAAAGAAAAACGCAGAGGAACCACCGAGTCTTCTTTTCAGATCAACTCTGTATTCAACTGACCCTGTGACAAGATTTTCTCCTGCTGCACAGTCCAGAAACTCCTGGGGATAACCCCTCACATCTTCTCCTTCTTTAAGAGAAAAAAGGATGAGGGGTTCAGGAGATATATTTTTTATCTTTTTTCCTTTTATTTTTAAAGCTATACCTGAATTCTTAGACATTCTTAAGTA
>JAGHCI010000175.1:0-3057 GCA_021160545.1 Candidatus Aerophobota bacterium
GGATATATCTTCTCACCAAACATTTTCTTACCACAATTTTTATTATACATCCAAATAACTTGTTTTTTATAAATATTATATTACAATATACGATACGCTAGGATATCTCAGGAAGTAAGTAATGACAAGAAAAAGAGCTTCCCCCAAAAAAAGTTACCGGAAAAAATTGAAAACGCTTTTTAAAAAGGCTTTCTTAACCAATGATTCACCGGAAAAACTCGCAAGAGGGTTTGCTATTGGTGTCTTCTGGGGAGTTCTTCCTACTTTTGGATTTGCTGCTCTTTTTTCCATACCCATGGCTGTTGTTTTAAAGGCAAACAGACTCACAGCTTTTCTGGGGACCTTTATTTCCAATCCTTTGACCACTCCATTTTTTATGCTCTGGGGAACTTATGTTGGTAACTTCATATTGAGATCCTCTCCTATAACCTTTTCCTGGAAAATATTAAATGTTGAGGAACTTCTTAAAATAAGCAAGTCCCTTTTTATAGGGACTTTAATTCTGGCAAGCGCAATTTCTCTTTTAAGTTACGGAGTTTTGCTGGTAGTAATTCCTTTAATTAAAAGACTTTCTACAAGGAAAAATCTGCCCTGAGATTTAAGTTAAACAAGCTAAAAAGGAAGGGTTTGCTGCAAGGAAAATGGAGGAGGTTTTTTTAGGTATTCGCAAAGAAGAGGAGTTGCAACTCTTCCACGAGGGGTGCGTTTTATAAATCCTTCCCTTATAAGGTAAGGTTCATAAACCTCTTCTATGGTATCAGGTTCCTCATTTACAGCGGTTGCAAGAGTTTTAATCCCTACAGGTCCTCCTCCAAATTTGTAAAGAATTGTGTGAAGTATTTTCCTATCCATGGAGTCAAGTCCCTTTTCATCAATTTCCAATATATCAAGAGCCTTTTTTGCAATCTCCTCTGTTATAATACCCTCACCCTTTATCTGAGCGTAATCTCTTACTCTTCGCAAAATCCTGTTGGCAACACGGGGTGTGCCTCTTGCTCTTTTTGCAATCTCTCTTGCTCCTTCTTTTTCTATTTTTATTTTTAGTATTTTAGATGAACGCAGAATAATAGCAAAAAGTTCCTCTTCTGTGTAAAAGTCAAGGTGACTTATCACTCCGAATCTGTTGCGAAGAGGGGAGGTTAAAAGACCTGCTCTTGTGGTTGCTCCCACAAGGGTAAAACGAGGAAGAGGGATTTTAACTGATCTTGTGCTTGCCCCTTTACCAAGGATTATGTCCACCTTGAAGTCCTCCATAGCAGAATAAAGAACCTCTTCTACTTGAGGAGGTAAGCGGTGGATCTCGTCTATAAAAAGCACATCTCCGTCTTTGAGTTGGGTATTGGTAAGGATTTTAGCAAGTTCTCCTGGGCGATCAATTGCAGAACCACTTGTTGAATAGATGTTTTTGCCCATTTCATTGGCTATAATATGAGCAAGGGTGGTTTTTCCAAGACCTGGAGGTCCGTAAAGAAGGGTATGATCCAGGGAATCTCCTCTTTTAAGAGCAGCTTTGATAAATATATCAAGTTTTTCTTTTATCTTTGTTTGGCCTATAAATTCTTCCATTTTTAAAGGACGCAGAGTATTTTCAAATCCTTTGTCTTCTTTCTGCAAACAGGGAGTGGTTATTGTCTCCTTTTCTTTATACATGTTTTAGGGCCTCCTTGATAAGAGAGGTCAGGTTTTCTTTTAATTTCTCATTTTTTCTTAAAGCTTTTTCAATTGCCTCTTTTGCTTCTGATTTTGTGTAACCAAGAGATACAAGTGCAGCAAGGCAATCCTTTATATTTTTGTTCTCTTCTGGCAGAAGAATCTCTTTTTCTGTAACTTCGCCAAGTTCAAGAAGTATTCTTTGGGCTGTTTTTTTTCCTATTCCTGGAATTTTAACAAGTTTTGAGATATCTTTCTCAAGTATTGCTTTTTTAAACTCCACTGGAGTAATTCTTGAGAGCATTCTTAAGGCAGACTTTGGTCCTATTTTAGAAAGGGAGACAAGGCTCATAAAAAAGTCTCTTTCCTCTTCTTTTAAGAATCCATAAAGGGAAAGCTCATTTTCCTTTAAGTGCAGGTAAGTGTACACCTTTATTTTCTCTCCTGCAGAGGGAAGATATTCATACAGAGAAAAGGGCATATTTACCTTATAACCAACTCCACCTGTTTCTACGACAACGTAAGAGGGTTTTTTTTCTTTTAAGATGCCCTCTATATGGGATATCATTTTTGTCCCTTTTTTTTCACATACACTGTTATTGCTGTATCAGGACAGACAAGAGCACATATACCACAGCCTGTGCAGGAGGAGTTTTCTTTAAATACTGCCGGATGATATCCCTTGGTATTAAAATTTGTGTCAAGGAAAATAAGATTTTTTGGACAAAATTTTACACAGAAACCGCAACCTTTACATCTTTTTCTGTCTATTTTTATTGTTCCTCTTGTTATTTTAAATCCTCCCTTTTTGTAAATTTTTTATTTTTTAAAATTTTTGCTATCTCACCTTTTTCTTTTGCAAGAAAAAGATGTGCTTTACATCTGCAGTCACTTGAACCAAATCTTTTAACGGGAATTTCAAATGTGTTGTTTGAAGCTATAGTCTTTGCAAGGGAACATTCCTCCTCTTTCTCCTTTGTCCATACCTTTTTTATCCTGGCATGAGGATTTTTCAAAAGATAATCAATGTGCCAGAAAAGCTTTTTTTCTTTTCTAAGGTGTCTTTTAATTCTTTTCTCAAGTCCGTTTTTTCCTGATCCAATGTAAAGATAATACCCTTTTTTCAGATTAAATTTTCCGAGTTTACCAATTTTAACGTCTATATCTTTTTCAATCTCTATTAAAAGAACGTAGGTCCCTTTCATCCCAGGGCACCTATTGTTTTACCCCTTAGTTTTTTTCTTGTTTTCTCGCTTTCCTCAACGATAAAAGGAAAATTTTCTTTTTCAACTTTAACAAAAATACTTTCGGGTGCAAGCTGTTTTAATTTCTTTCTTTCCTCTTTTTCCAGCATTTCAGGCCACTCTGAGGATAATTTTAAAAGGAGGTTGCGCCCCCCTTCTTTAA
>JAGHCI010000150.1:0-5021 GCA_021160545.1 Candidatus Aerophobota bacterium
AACCAAATAAACCAAATGAACCAAACCAACCAGATAAATGCTTGATTTCAGAACCTGACCCCACCCTCTACCAGATTGTGTGAAATACTCCCTCCCTATCTTTCCTTTTATAAGTGTGAGCGCCGAAAAAGTCTCTTTGAGCCTGTATAAGGTTTGCAGGAAGATTTTCTGTCCTGAAGCTATCATAATAATCAAGACAGCAGCTCATTGCAGGAGCTGGAATTTCCCATTTTTTCGCCTGAATCACAACATCTCTGAGATGCTCTGAAAGACTGGAAACAGGTATTATATCCTGGAGCTTTTCTGAAAAAAGAAGGTTGGAAAGCTGGGGATCGTTTTTATAAATTCTTTTAATCACATCAAGAAGTTCTGCTCTGATTATACAGCCACCTTTCCATATCCTTGCAACCTCACTTAAATCAATCCCGTAACCAAACTCAACCGATGCCGCAGATAGAAGATGCATCCCCTGAGCATAGGACAAAAACATACAAAAATAGCAGGCATCCTTTAATTTGGATAAGAACCTATCCCTGTCAACCTCTTCTCCCGCCAAAGCCCTTTTTTTCCTCCCAAATCTTTCTGCAAGAATCTCTCTTTGAGATTTAAAGCTACTTATAATCCTCGCATCAACTGCCAGGGTAATGGTAGGAACAGGAATACCAAGATCAAGGGCAGATTGTGACGTCCACTTTCCTGTTCCTTTTTGCTCTGCTTTATCTAAAATAACCTCCAGAAGATATTTTCCCGTTAAGTCATCTTTTTTTGATAAAATATCTGCTGTAATCTCAACAAGATAAGAATTAAGCTGTGTAGAAGTCCACTTCTTGAAAACTTCCTGAATTTCATCAAATCCCATCTTCAAACCACACCTCATAAGATGATATGCCTCGGCAAGAATTTGCATTATACCGTATTCAATACCATTGTGAACCATCTTTACAAAGTGACCTGCAGAACGTGGACCAAGATAAGTGCAGCAGGGACCATCCTCTGTTTTTGCAGCGCACTTTAAAAAAATTTCCTTAACCTCACTGTAGGCTCTCTCATCTCCTCCTGGCATTATGCAGGGTCCATGCAGAGCTCCGTATTCACCACCTGATATTCCCGTTCCAAGGTAAAAAATACCTTTTTTTTCCACCTTATCAAACCTTCTCTCTGTGTCTTTAAAATAGGAGTTTCCTCCATCAATTATTATGTCTCCTTTTTCAAGAAGAGGTAAAAGACTTTCAATAAAAAAGTCAACAGCCTCCCCTGCCTTTACCATGAGCAAAATTTTTCGAGGCTTTTTCAGAGAACTCACAAAATCCTCTATGGAATAGGTCCCAATTATATTTTTTTTCTCTGCCCTCTCTTTCAGAAATTTTTCTGTTTTTGACTTTGTTCTGTTGTAAACAGAAACAGTAAAACCCTTATCTTCAATATTTAAGGCAAGATTCTGACCCATCACAGCCATTCCTATTATTCCTATATCTGATTTTTGCATCTTCACCCTCCTTCAAGTTCAGACTCGGAAAATATTCTCAGGAAAATCTCAGGAAAAATACCCTTCAAGGCACCTGTACGCCTCAAGATGCCTTCTATAAATTATATCATACTCCTGTGCCTCTTTTTCATCGGGTAAAATAACCTCTTTTATCTCAGGTTCAAAAAGTTCAAGGTCTTTGATAATCCCCTGAGAAAACATGGATATCATTGCTGCACCAAGACTTGCAGCTTCAAGTTCATAAGGAACTTTTATAGGAGCCTTAAAAAGGTTTGCCTGAATTTTCAGCCACAACCTGCTTTTTATGTAACCTCCGCTTGCTTTTATGTGAATCTTTTCTGGAAGCTTTGGCCTTAAAAGCTCCATAACCGCCCTCATCCTGCACATAACACCTTCCATAATACTTCTAACCATCTCTTTTTTGCCATGATGAAGACCAAGACCTATAAAGCAGGCTTTCATTTTTGGATTCCAGTTGGGAGACCTTTCGCCTGCAAGAAAGGGAAGAAAAATAAGACCCTGTGCTCCTAAGGGAACATCCCTTGCCCAGGTTTCAAAAATTCTGTAAATATCTTCCCCTTTTTCTTTTGCCACCTTTTCTTCCTCTTCGCACAACCTATCCCTGAACCACCTCAGAGTAATTCCGCCGTTGTGAAGAGCACCTCCACTTACCCACCAGTTTTTATAAAAATGATAACACCATATTCTCTCCTTGTCATCAAGAAAAGGACCCTGTGTTGCCATGCGAAGTGCCCCACTTGTTCCAACAGTAGAAGAAAGATGTCCCTCTTTAAGACAACCACCTGCAAGGTGGCAGAGCATTCCATCTCCTGCTCCAGGAAAAACAGGAACTCCCTTTAAATTCTTGATACCGGGTAAAGACCTCATGGAAAGTTTTTCAGTTGCCTCAACAACCTGTGGAAAATTGGCTCTTGAAAGATGTAAAAAATCAAGAATTTCATCATCCCAGGACAGAGTGTGGGTATTTAAAATACCTGTTCCAGATGCAAGGCAACTATCCTCCACAAGTTCTCCTGTTAGCTTGTAAAGGATGAAGCTTTTAATGGAACAGAACTTTTTTGCTTTTTTAAAAAGCTCAGGTTTTTCCTCTCTCAGCCATAAAAGCTGAACTGCAGGATACATGGGATGAGGGGGGCATCCTGTTTTCCTGTAAAATGAGGGAAGACCCTTTTTAAGTTTTTGCACCTTATCCTTCCCCTGGCTGTCAGTGAAAGGATAAAGAGGAGTGACAGGCTCACCCTTTTCATCTATTCCCATGATAGAATGAAGCATGGAGGAAAAACCTACACCTTTTATACTCCTGCAGGATGATGCAACATCCTTGAGGCAGAGAAGAAGATTGGTGTAGATTTCATAGGGGTCCTGTTCTGCCTGGTCTTGTTTTAAAGATAAAGTTTTATGTTCTTTGTAGGAGGAGGAAATTTTCTTAAAACCAGAGGAAAAGGAAATTGCTCTGACACCACCTGTTCCTATATCAACACCTATAAAAATTTCTTCTTTCATTTTAAAAATTTTTATTTCAAAGAATTTATTTTATCCCTTAATTTTTTAAAAGATCAAGATGTCTTCTTATATGAGAGGAAACCACATCATAATGTTCCTTTTCATGTTTAAAAAGAGTTGCATAAATTTTATCCCTGAAAAGATATCTTCCTTCATCACTTTTTGCACTCAAAATTGAACCATAGGTTATGTGAATAAGCTGTCTGGAGTCTGGTTTATCAAGAAGATCTTTAAGTTCGCTATCAGATATCTTTTCCACATCAGGGATGCGAGAAAGATCCGTTGTCACATGATAGGAGAGTCTATCCTTTTCAAAGTTTTTAAGAGCAAATTTGTGAATTTCTCTGTAAAGAGAGGGATTTTTCTCTGCAATAACCTTTACAGCTTCCACCCAGCTTGTTCCAGATGTTTTTATGTGAAAAAGGCCTTCTGTCTTCTCTGCAAACAGAGGATAAACTGAAAATTTATCACTGCCAGAATGTAAAGATAGTTTATAACCACCAAAAGTTTTTGCAATATTTGCATGGATAGAAAGCTCTCCTCCAAGCTTTTCAACATCTCCTATGTAATCTATTCCCTTCTGCCACTGCCCTGAAAAACGCAGGGCAAGATTTTGAAAGTCAACGCCGCGTCTTCTCAACTCCTCCACAATGAATATGTGGGCAAGAGGCAGGGTGGGAAGAGAAGTTTCATCAACTGAAACTTCAAAGTCAAAGTCACCTTTTTTATTCTCTTTAAGGTAAAAATAACACCCTACAATATGCTTTAAGGCATCAAAATAGGTAATAACTGTATCCCGGAATGAATTTGCATCAAAATAAAATTTTTCTCCCTTTATACTGTAGGTTTTTCCAAGGTATAACCTTTCAAGTTCTTTTCTCTCTGCGATTTTCTCATAAATTTCATTTTTCTCCCCAGAGGTTAAAAGATCAGGAGAAGTTTTAATAAAATCAGAAGGGTCTACGGTAAACATGGTATAACCACATTCAACAGCCTCTTTAAGGTCCTCAACTCTCTTTACGTGGTCAGCATCTGCTCCAAATTTTCCTCTGTAGCCTGCTTCAAAACATCCCCAGATGGCACTGTCAAGGACCTCCTGAAAACTTCTTTCTGTTCTCTCATTTTCCCTGACAGACTGCTGAGCTAAAACCGGGAAAATGTTTTTACCCTCAAATGCCCGAATGTGAGAAGGTGTTGCTATACCCAATCTGTCTCCTGTGCCAAAGGAGCACTTCAGACTACAGGGGGAAGGAGAAAGGTGAGGGAAAAGTTCCCTTAAAAGATCAAGATTTTGATGAGTCGTGGGGGCAAATTTTATAAGATTGCCTTTTTCCACCTCCAGATTTGCTTTTGGTCTTTCTATAAGCCCTCCCTCAAATCTTTTACAGATATCAGAAGAACCTGCTACCACAAGATATTTTCTCTTCTCACTATTATCCCTCACCAGAAAGAAAAAATTGTGTTTTTCTGAAATAAAAGATGAAGGATAAACAGTGTATCTTTCCCCATACACCTTCGCAAATGATTGCAAAAATCTCTGTTTTTCTCTCATTTATCTTTCCTCTCCTTTAAGGAAAATTCTTCCTATCTTCTCTCCCTCTTTTATAATATCCCCTCTTTCCATCCCACCTGTCTTAATGCAAAACCGGGCAATAACCTCCCCTCCCCTTTTCTCTATTTTATCTTTCATCACCCTGCAGGCTTTTTCTCCTCCAAAACCTCCCATGGTACAAAATAAAACCACCTTTTTACCGGAAAAATTCTGCTGGTTAATAAAGGAATTAACAGCTGGGGAGGGTTTTGCTGCCCAGACAGGCGTACCTATGAATATAAGGTCATGTAAGGCAAGATTTACAGCAAGAGGTTTTATTCTGCTACATTTTTCCCTTGCCGCCTGATAACCACCGCTTATAAAACCAAAAAGTCCTTTTCTTTCTTTTACCTCTTCTATCCTCTTTAAGTCCGCAGAAATAGTTTCAGCAATTGCCCTTGCAACAAGCTCTGTTTTTCC
>JAGHCI010000160.1:0-6273 GCA_021160545.1 Candidatus Aerophobota bacterium
ACTATTAACAACCCATCTTCCATCATCGGAAAACCCCACCACCCCAGCTTTTTTTAGCCTCCCCATTTCGCAGAGCCTCTCTCCTTTCCGCCCCAGAGTGATAGCCCCGTAAGGAAGAACCTCCACCAATCCATTTTTTTCAGCTTCCTTATAAATATACTCAACCACAGAGGGCGTATCTATCGGAGGATCTGTGTTTGGCATACAACATATGGTGGTAAACCCACCTCTTGCTGCAGCCATGGTTCCTGTTCTGATGGTCTCCTCGTCTTCTCTTCCTGGTTGACGTAGATGAGTATGCATATCAACAAGACCAGGGATAACTATTTTCCCCTCTGCATCTATAACCTTTTTTGCGGGAAAATTTATATTTCCCTCTATTTTCCTTATAATTTCCCCTTCAATAAGTATGTCAAAGATGTCCTCACAGGAAGATGCAGGGTCTATAACCTTTCCTTTTTTGATAAGTAAAGACATCCTTATCACCTTGTTAAAAGCAGGTAAAGAACAGCCATTCTTACAGCAAGTCCATTTGTCACCTGGTCCAGAATTACACTCCTCGTCGAATCAGCAACTTCTGCTGGAAGCTCTATCCCTCTATTAACAGGTCCAGGGTGCATGATTAAGACATCAGGTTTTGCAAGTTTTAACTTTTGTTCGCTAAGAGAAAAAAATTCTCTGTACTCCTGCAGACTTGGCAAAAAGGCTTCCTTCTGTCTTTCTTTTTGAATTCTCAGCACAATTACAACATCACAACCTGATAGTGCATCCTCGATAAAGTAAGTCAATTTAACTCCCATCTTGTCAACATCTTTTGGAATAAGAGTGGGTGGGCCACAGACTTTAACATTTGCCCCCATTTTTACAAGGCCCCATATATCAGAGCGGGCAACGCGAGAGTGAGCTATATCGCCAACTATAGTAACATTTAAGCCTTTTATTCTCCCCCTTTTCTCTCTTATAGTGTATAAATCAAGAAGTCCCTGTGTGGGATGCTCATGAGCTCCATCTCCTGCATTAATTATACTAACAGGAAGTTTTTTTGCTAAAAAATGAGCAACTCCCGGAGAAGAATGCCGAATAACAAGAGCATCTACTTTCATAGCTATAATATTTTTCGCAGTATCAAGAAGGCTCTCTCCCTTTAAAACACTGCTTGTAGAGGAGGAAAAGTTTATTACATCAGCGTTTAATCTCTTGGCCGAAAGTTCAAAAGATAATCTTGTTCTTGTGCTTGGTTCAAAAAAAAGATTCGCTATGGTTTTCCCTCTTAGAGTTGGAACTTTTTTAATAGGACGTTCTAAGACCTCCCGGAAAGAAGTTGCAGTATCTAAAATTAATTCTATCTCCTCTGATGAAATAGTTCTAAGATCAAGAAGATCTTTTCTTTCAAATCTCATCCTTTTCCCTCTGGAAGATAACAACTTCTTCTTTTTTATCAAGCTCCCTAAGTCTTACCTCTACAAGTTTTTCCGGTGATACTACAATCTTCTTGCCCACATAATCTGCTTGAATGGGAAGTTCCCTGCAATTTCTATCTACCAGAACAAGAAGCTCTATTTTCCTCGGCCGTCCAAGGTCAAGAAGAGCATCAAGAGCTGCCCTTACAGTTCTCCCTGTGTAAAGGACATCATCAACAAGAAGTATATACTTATCGTCCACGGGAAAAGGTATATCCGTATCTCTAATAACAGGCTGATAAGATATCCTGGAAAGATCATCTCGATAAAGATTTATGTCAAGACTACCCACAGGGATTTTCTGTCCTTTTAGATCCTCTATAAGTCCGCTTATTCTTCTTGCAAGAATTGCTCCTCTTCTCTGAATGCCAACGATAACCAGATTATCAAGATTTTCCTTTTTTCTTAGAATTCTTTGACAGAGAGACCTGAGGATTCTCTCAATTTCCCCTTCATTCATAATTTTCATGAAATTACCCATAAAAAAATCCTCCTTGCTTTTTTGCAAGAAGGATTCTTATCTTATCCATTATTAAATCTTTCACACAAATTTTCCTCAATATATCAAAAATTTTTTTTTCGTCAATCTCATTCTTTCCTTCTCAAGAGTGTATCAAAAATAACAACAACTCCAATGGCCATAAGAACAAAAGGCCAGAGTTTACGAAAACCAAACCAGGGCACATAGGCATAGATAAGGAAAACTCCCCCTATCACAACTAAAATAATTCCACCCAAAAGTTTTCTCTTTTGAGATTGAACCTCCTCTAAAGCTTCTCTCTTTTCTGACACATTGTTTTCCTTATTTTCGGACCTGCTTTCCCTTTCCGGTTCAAGGGGCATAATAATCCAGGCTACAATGTAGGCAATAATTCCAATTCCGTTAATAAATATACTGATAACAGCAAGTATCCGCACCAAAGTTGGGTCAACATCAAAATACCTGGCAAGACCTCCACAAACACCGGCAATAATTTTATCCTTTCTTGAACGATATAGTCTTTTCCCCATAAAATCACCCTTCTTCATCATATCAAAACTGCATTTTGTAGTCAATTTTCATAAAAATTCTTCAAAAGAAAGGACTTATCCAGGCAGATCTGTTATTCCTGACAAAATTACTTGCTGGTAAACTCTATGTCTTTCAAAAGCATCCCAAAATCAGAAAAATGAGGGCCCGGAGAAGCAGAGTCAAGGTTATAATAAGTGATAGTGTACCATCCTTCTTTCCAGATTACAATATGCCATGCATATTTAACGGGTAAATAGCCTTTTTAATACTCCGTCTCCTTGACAAAGGGGAATAGAAGTTTATAATTAGCTCCAATTTTGAAAAAAAATAAGGAGTTGGTAAGGAGGAGGTTAAAATGCATCTTCAACAAGTTGCGGGAATTGTTCCCTGGATAGGGGTAGGAGGAATGACATTTGCTGTTTTGACATACATTTATATAAAAACTCTTCCTCCGGGAAATGAGAAAATGGTAAAAATAGCAGGATCCATCCATAATGGGGCAATGGTTTTCTTAAGAAGAGAGTACCAGATAATAGCCATTTTCATGGTTGGAATGTTTATTGTGCTTGCTTCACTTCTTACATTCTGGACAGGTGTTGCCTTTTTGTCTGGTGCAACCTGCTCCATGCTTGCAGGATTTTTGGGAATGAAAGCCTCAACTCGTTCAAGTAGCAGAACCTGTCAGGCAGCTATAAGCGGAGGAACTCCTCTTGCATTAAGTGTAGCTTTGAGAGGGGGGTCTGTAATGGGAATTTCTGTTGCAAGTCTTGGAGTTATCGGACTTGGAATATTCTACTATTTCACAAAAAACCCCATTATCATAAATGGCTTTGCTATGGGAGCAAGTTCTGTTGCTCTTTTTGCCCGTGTTGGCGGAGGAATATATACAAAGAGTGCAGATATTGGAGCAGACCTTGTGGGAAAAGTGGAGGCAGGCATTCCCGAGGACGACCCTCGAAACCCGGGAGTAATAGCAGACAACGTAGGAGACAATGTGGGAGATACAGCGGGTATGGGCGCAGACCTATTTGAATCATACGTGGGATCGGTTGTTGCTACTCTTGCTATTGGCGCAACTCTGGTCAATCCCTTAAAATGGATGTCTATTCCTGTATTTCTCATCGGAGCAGGTCTTATTTGCTCAATAATAGGTGTTCTGTCTATAGGTATACTTAAAAAAATCTCCCCTCAGTCAGCTTTAAGATATGCCACCTATGTAAGTGCAATTCTTTTTATTATAAGCTCTTATCTCATAACAAAAGGAATTTTAGGAAGGATAAACGAATTCTGGGCAATTCTGTGTGGACTTATTGCAGGAATTTTAATTGGACTTGAAAGTGAATACTTTACCTCAGGTCCCCCAATAAAGGCAATTGCAAAAAGCAGTCAATTTGGAGCAGCTCCCAACATAATAAGCGGACTTTCTGTAGGCTTTGCAAGTACACTTCTTCCCATAATTACAATATGTATCGCTATATATCTTGCTTACCATTTTAGCGGTCTTTACGGCATTGCTATATCTGCAGTTGGAATGCTTTCTACCATAGGAATAGTTATGTCTACGGACTCTTATGGTCCTATTGCTGATAATGCAGGAGGAATTGCTGAGATGTCAGGTGCAGGAGAAAATATTAGAAAAATAACAGATAAATTAGATGCTCTTGGAAACACCACCGCAGCTATTGGTAAAGGATTTGCCATAGGATCTGCTGCTTTAACTGCTCTTGCACTTTTTTCTGCCTATCAAAAAACGACAGGTCTCAAAGCCATAGATCTTACCAATTCCTCAACCGTAATCGGTCTTTTAATCGGTGCTGCCATGCCCTTCCTCATAGCCTTTTTAACTCTTGGGGCAGTGGGAAAAGTTTCTGGGAAAATGGTGGAAGAGATAAGAAGACAATTTAGAGAGATAAAAGGTCTCCTTGAAGGAAAAGCAGAAGCTGACTCTGAAAGGTGTGTTGACATTGTAACAAGAGGAGCGCTGAAGCAGATGGTAATCCCTGGAGTATCAGCTGTTGGTGTTCCACTTATAGTTGGGTTTTTCCTGGGAGCAGAAACTCTTGGTGGATTTCTTGCCGGAGCAACTGCCTGTGGAGTTCTTCTCGGAATAATGATGGCAAATAGTGGTGCTGCCTGGGACAATGCTAAAAAGTGGATAGAAGAAGGGAACCTTGGAGGAAAAGGCTCGGAAACTCACAAGGCATCGGTTGTAGGAGATACTGTGGGAGACCCTCTCAAAGATACAACAGGTCCCTCAATGAATATTCTCATTAAATTAATGGCTGTTGTATCTTTGGTCTTCGCTCCACTTATTATGGCTATAAAATAGAGAGAAAAACAGGTTATCCTCCAGCGACAGGAGGAAAAATATGAATTACATCTTTTTCTTTTAACTGGACAGTAGGGAAATTTTTTTTACCTATTATCCTATCATTAAGAATCAGAATGTAATAATCTTTGATATAACCATCTTCTCCTATAACCCAGGTGGAGAAGTTATTTCCTAATTTGTCTTTAAGAGCCTTAATGAGTTCGTGCATATTGTCTGCATTGATAGTAATCTCGTTCTTTCCAATCTTTTCTTTTAAACTGGCGTAGAATTTCACTTTCACCTCAGACATTTTTAAACTCCTTTTTACAAACCTCCACCGGAGAAAAAGCTTGAGCCTTTTATATTCTTCGTCAGGTCTACCATAAGTTCAGCAATATCCTCTTTATTTTTAACAGTTACCACCACTGCTCCAAAGCTTTGCATATCCTTTCCCACTTTTGTTTCTTTCCCAATTTGGATAAAGCAGGTATAGTGAGGTTGAATTATCTCTTCTACCTCATTTCTAATCCTCCCCCAATTATATATTTCTCCATCAGAAAGAATAATAACAAGACATGGCTCGTGAAAAAGCTCTCTTCTTAAAACATCTACATCAATCTCTGTTCCTCCAAATTGAGGAGTGAGTGCATGTCTTTTTAGCTGAGAAATTTCATTATAAGTTTTCCATCCACTTGCTCTCGTGGTATCAGAAAAATTTATAACATTCCACATAATAGAAGATGCAAGCCCTTCTGCCTCCAGATACTTTATTATTCCATACAGCCCTAAAAGAGCATAATGATAGCCACTTCTTTCACCCCAGGGGATAGCTGATGACTGATATCCTCCATTTCGCATGGATCCAGAGGTATCAAGGAGAAGACAGATATCCGGAAAACTTTTTTCACTCACACCACAGGGCACGTTAATGTAATAGTGGTGCTGAGAAACTTGAAAATTTACCATCTTTCCCAGAAGTTTCTTAAATGGACTGAAAGGATCAATTATTATTCTGTTGAAATTTATCCTGTCTGGTTTATGTTTTTTAGGGTCATAGTTTTCATACCCATAATCTACCACAGGTAAACCAAGTCTTCTTTTATTTAAGCGAGCATTCACATGAATCTGGGGTGCAAGGCTTTCGTAAACCGCATCAAGTCTCTCATAGCAAACATTATAACTGTAAAAACCTGCTCTTCCAGCAGAACCTGAAAGTGTGTAAAAAAGAGGTCTTGCCTTTGTTTGTTTTGCAAAACTGTAATAGTGACGCTGCCTGAGAATTTTCAAAATCTCAAGTATTAACTCCTGATCAATATTACCCTGCCCACCCGGTTTTCCTTTATCCTGAAGATGCTCTTTTCTGGTGGAGAGAGAAATATCTTTTGCTGTTGAAACTGGAGGTTTCTCATTCTCTCTCCTTGGGGGTATCCTCCAGGGGAGTCTATTTAAAGGAATCTCAAAAAATCTCTTATATTTTCTCATTTTATAGC
>JAGHCI010000100.1:0-5113 GCA_021160545.1 Candidatus Aerophobota bacterium
CACCAATCTGGCGGGAGAATTCTGCCAGGAATTTGCAGGGCTCACCCAGCCCATCCTGAATCACCCTTGCCTCAAACTCAAGCACCCTTTTTACCCTTTCCTCTCTTACCCTGCTTAAAAATCTTCTTATCTGAGAGGAGGTTAAAGGGTCAACAAGAACATCAATATCCTCAAGCTCAACCTTCATGCTTTCAAGCACATACCCCATAGCCATTTTCAGGATGTGGTGGGGAGTTTTCTCTGTAGAATGCAAAAGAATCTTTTCCCCATCATGAATGGTAACTCCTGCAGGATACCCCTGCTCTGCAGCCCCAAGACAGGTGTTTAAGAAACTTGTGGCAAGCTTATCCTGAGATACAGGACCTGTTGCCCTCACATCATAAACAATATGAGCTCCCTGTCCTCCCTCAAGAAAAAATTCCTTCACCATGAGCTTTGCATGCCTTGCAGTTGCCTTCCAGTCAATATGATGAAGACTATCTCCTGGCAGATACTCTCTTGTATCAGCATACTCTGTTCCACCTCCTTTAAAAAGTAAGGGAATCTCCCCCACCCCACCTTCTCCTCCCCTCAGAAGATACAGAGCTGCCCGGATTAAAGCTACCATAACGCGGGGAAAGACCTCAAGCTCTAAATCAAAAGAAATACATGTTTTCCTTCTGGTTAACTTGCGCGGACCTGAAACTTCCGCCCCTATTTTATCCATTTTGTAATGTCCGCAAATATCTGATGAAAGCAAAAATTCAAGAGTGTGTTTTCCTTTTTTTAACCGAGAAGGCTTTATTTTAACCTGCTTTAAGGAAGGCTGTAAAATGACCTCCATATCTTTTTTTACCTCACAGGAAAATTTAACTTTTTTCTTCTCTCCTGCAACAAGATGCTCCTTTACCCCTTTTGGGTTTATCCTGACAAATTCATCTATTTTATCTGCAGCACTTTTTGCCTTTTTGTAATCATAAAAAATAAACCCTGCAAGAGCCACAGCCAAAATCGCCAAAAAAAGGTCCACAAAAAAAAGGGCAAATCCTGCACAACCTGCTAAAATAAGAAAAACCTTATATCCTCTTTCTGTTAAAAAGCCTGTATTCAGCTTCACAGTCTTAAACTTCCCTCTTTCTCGCAGCCTCACTCTTTTTTAACCGGCGTTTTCCTCAAAGCATCCTGAATGATGCTTTCTACTGTAATCTCCTCCATCTCTGCCTCAGGGGTTAAGACAACTCTATGGGATAAGACAAAGGGGGCAATCTCTTTAACATCATCGGGAATGACATAATCTCTTCTCTGAAGATAAGCTTTTGCCCTTACACCCTTAAAAAGCCAGATAGATGCCCTGGGGCTTGGCCCTGACCTGACAAAATTCTCTTTTCTTATCCTGTTAACCAGCATAACAATATATTCTTTCACCTTATCTGAAACATAAACTTTCCTCACCCTTTCAATTTCTTCTAAAAAATTCTCAAGTTTTGCACGAGGAGTTATCTTGGGTGCCTCAAGCTCATCAATCCGGGATATAATTTCCACCTCCTCGGAAAAGGAAGGATAATCCACCTTCACCTTAAAGGCAAAGCGGTCTATCTGAACCTCAGTTAGAGGATAGGTTCCTGCTCCTCCAGAGGGAATTTGCGTGGCAATTACAAGGAAGGGACCTGGAAGAGGAAAAGTCTCACCTTCAATACTCACCTGCCGCTCCTGCATAGCCTCAAGAAGGGCAGCCTGGGTTTTGGGAGTTGCTCTGTTCAGTTCATCACAGAACAAAACATTGGTGAATACAGGACCCTTCCTGATACTGAAAGTTGCATCCTTAGGGTTAAAAACAGATGTTCCCACAATATCTGCAGGCAAAAGGTCAGGAGTCATCTGCAGTCTGCGAAAGCTTCCTCCTATTGCCCTTGCAAAACAGCTTGCAATAAATGTTTTTCCAGTACCCGGTGATCCCTCAAGCAAAATATGCCCCTCAGAGAGTAAGGCTATAAAAAGGGCCTCTATTATCCTTCTTTTCCCTACCACCTTATTTGCCATCTCATTGAAAACATCCTGAAGTATCCCAGGATGTCCGTGCTGCAGCTTTTCACCCATCTCGGTCATTTTTCAAGCTCCTTTTTTAGTTTGTTTAAAATATCCCTGTCCCAGTCAGGATGTTTTTGCAAAATATCCTGTATATCTTCCTCTCTGCGCACAAACCTTCCCCTTTCAAATCTTAACCATACGATAGCAACTACCAGAACAAGAAAAAGGGAATATTTTACCTCAAACTTTGATGCAACCTGATAAACCTTAATTTCCATATCTTTAAGCCTTGTTAAAAGACCTGCAGGATGGTGAGAGGTGTCAATTAAAACTTTTTTCCCTTCGGTGATGATTTTTAAAAACTTTTGATTTCCCTCCTCCTTTAACATGGAATTTATAAAGATACTTGAATCAGATACAACGTAAATTTTCCCCGCACCATAAGAAACCTCAGCTATCACAGGGAAAGGACCTTCTCCCTCATTTTTATCTTTTTTTCCATTCTGATTATCATCAAAAAAACTGAAGGAGCTTGATGTGGCAAGCACTTTCCCTTCATCATTTTCAAGTTGCAAGGATGCAGGATAGTTGAGCATTAAACTTTCAATGTCGGCAAAAGGTCCCTTTAAATCTACAACTTTTACCAGAACCTGCGCCTTTCCCCGGAAAAGAGGGTCAACCACAGGATGTCCCGAAAAACGCACCTTCAATCCTAACCCTTTCAGAATCAGGTTACCCGAGCCAAAATCATCTGCTAAAATAACCTGCCCTCCTGCTTTAAGATATCTTGAAACGAATGTAACCTCAGAAGGTGTGTAGATACCTTCCGGCCCTATTATAAAAAGAAGAGTTTCAGATGGAAACGGGATAAGGTCAATCTCCTGAATACTGTTAAGAGAAAAGGCTTTTGTCTTAATTTTAAAATCCTTCAATCCGTTCCAGAAGGGATTATCCAGATTAAAATCATCGCCTGGCGGGAAAAAGCGTATCAAAAGAAGCACTGCAAAAACTGTTGCAAAAATTCCCAAAATTAATGCCTTTTTCATTGTTTTTTCAGCCTCTCAAGCGCTCTTTCTGCTTTGTTCTGTTCGGTATCGCTTATACCCTTCGGAGAGTATAAAAACCTCTCTGCTATAAGTGAGATAAATTCAAAATCCTCTTTCTTTTTTTCTAACCTGTCTTTTACAAGATAAAAGTATTCCCTGATGGTATGTCCGGGTAGCTGTCTTACACCGGTAAGAGCTGCCACAAAATCAACTGCCTCAGCATATATTCTCGCTATTGTTGGCATCTCCTTTTTTCGGGAGGATTTTCTTCTCGCAACCTCCCCTTCTCCTTCTTCCTCAGGCACCTTTATCTCTTCAACCTCCTCTATCTGCCTGCCTTTCCTGCGGCTTATTCTGACAAAAAGAACAAAAAGTCCCAAAAGAGGAAGAAAAGTTAAAGGGTTAACCACCAGAATTTTTTGCTCCCTGTTTAAAGAAGAAATCCAGGCTTTTTGAGGATACAGGAAAAACTCTATCTTCTCCCACCCCGAAAACCTTGAGAGAGGGAAATGAAGTCTCAGGTTAAAACTTCCCCTTTGAACAAAAGCTTTTGTCTCCTTTTTTCCTGAAATGACTTTCACCTCTGCACCATCCACATCCACAGCACCCTCTTTAAGATAAACCTTTCCTGTTATTTTTAAAGGAAAAGGCAACACCAAAGCGCGGGGTAAATTAACCAACATAAATGGCTTTTTATAACTTACTCTTATGTTTAAAGTAAAACTTGCAGGAGCAATCATACCTTGAGGAGGGGTGAATATTTTTAAGGGAAATATTTCTCCTGCATCAGGGGGGAGAAAAAGATTTGCCTGAAATTCTCCCCTGTTATCGGTAAGAAAAGATACTGTATTGTTGCTTGCTATTTCTACACTCACCGGATAGTTTGCTAAAGCTGTATCTTTCAGCAAAACCTTTCCCTTTAACCTGAAAGGCAAAACAGGATAAACAGGCTCGCTGCAGCTTACCTTAATTTCAGGAGTGTAAAAAAAAGGCTCCAGTATAACTTTGTTGGAAGAAGAAGGACAGAATTTTTCTTTATCATCCCCCTCTGGTATATAAGAGGCAAACACAGGAACATATTTTTTATAAAGGAAGGGGAAAATTATGTCGGCTTTAAACTTGCCGTCTTTATCTGTCATAACTCTAAAAATTTTTTTATCTTCAAGAAAAATATCCACCCACCTTTTTCCAAGAGCCTCTTTTCCCTCTGCCTCCAATTTTCCGAAAATCTTAAAAGATTTTCCCACAGTAACTTTTTTCTCAGCAACAGAAATTTCAAGATGGGTGAATTTGAGCCTTTTTCTTTCTTCTATCTTGCGGTAAAGATTTTTTATTTTCTCTTCGCACTCCCTGGCAAGTTTTTCAAGGGGGAGAATTTCCTCTTTTAGCTTTTGAGCTGCATTTGCTCCTATTTTCCCTTTTAGCTCATCAATAGATGAGTTTAAACTATCCATATCCCTTTCTGCCTTTAAAAGGGTCATCCAGGCCTTTTCCAGAGTATCCTCTGCCTTCTCAATCTCCCCCCGTTTCAAAAAAGATTGCGCAGAATTTATCTCCTCCTCAACTTCCCTCAATTTATCTCCCACAGCTTTTATAAGCTCGTTTAAATGAGAAAAAATATACCGCACAGACTCTGGAAGATAACTTGCCAAAATTTTTTTCAGTTTTGATGAGGCCATATCCCACTTTTCCTCAAGCTGCAACCTTACAACTTCTGCATAAAATGTTATAAGCTGGAAAGGGAAAAAAGTCTCTTCCTTAATCTGAGCAGGGTCTTTGTGGCGGGGGAAATTTGTTGCAAAACCCGGAGAAAAAAACAAAGACAAGATAAAAAGGCCTGTCACAATTCCTGCAAGTTTTTTTCTCACGGCATTTCAAACCTGTATTTTTTATTGTTTTTCTATTGATTGATGAAAAAATCGGATATTTTTGCGTTTTGTATCTTCCAGAGACTCTGACTTTTATCCTGCTTTTACCCTGTCAGAATGTCCACCACTTTTTTCGTCACAATAATACAAAAGATAACAAAAAGTCCGAAAGCTACAGGGTCTATTCGTAAG
>JAGHCI010000076.1:0-2805 GCA_021160545.1 Candidatus Aerophobota bacterium
GTCATGCTTTACAATAACAAAAGATGAAAAACTATCCAGGAGAATGCAATGAAACCAAAGGTTTTTGTAACAAGAAAAATACCCAGAGAAGGAATTGATATTCTGGAGAAAACCTGCGAGGTAAAAGTTAATCCCTATAATAGAGTTCTCACAAAAGATGAATTAATGAAAGAGATAAAAAAAATAGACGGCCTTTTGTGTCTGCTCACAGATACAATTGATAAAGAGGTATTGGATGAGGCCTCAGACCTTAAAATAATCAGCAACTACGCTGTGGGATATAACAATATTGATGTAGAAGAAGCGACTAAAAGAAAAATTATGGTGACAAATACCCCGGGTGTTTTAACCGATACCACAGCTGACCTTACCTGGGCTCTTTTAATGGGGATAGCAAGGAGAATTGTGGAAGCAGATAAATTTACAAGAGAGGGAAAATTTAAAGGATGGGATCCTATGCTTTTTTTGGGCTCTGATGTTCATCATGCAACACTTGGTATCATTGGCTTTGGAAGAATCGGGAAAACTGTGGCAAAAAGAGCAAAAGGATTTGAAATGAAGATTCTTTATAATGATGTTCAGAAAGCTCCAAAAGAGGTTGAAAAGGAATTAGAAGCAGAGTTTGTCTCTTTAGAAAAACTTCTTTCAACTTCTGACTTTGTCAGCATTCACACCCCACTTTCTCCTGAAACACATCATTTAATTGGAGAAAAAGAGCTGAGAATGATGAAAAAAACCTCTTTTTTAATTAATGTTGCCCGTGGCCCCATAGTGGATGAGAAAGCACTTGTTCGTGCTCTGAAAGAAAACTGGATCGCAGGAGCTGCCTTGGATGTGTACGAGAATGAACCGTATTTAACACCGGGATTGTCTGAGCTTCCTAATGTAATAGTCGTTCCTCATATTGGAAGTGCTTCTATTGCAACTCGGACAAAGATGGCCACCATGGCAGCTACCAATTTGGTAGCTGGTTTGAATGGAAAGGTTCCTCCTAACCTGGTAAATAAAGAAGTTCTGGCTTATTTACAGTGAAAGAAAGTTTGGAGAAAAAAGGAAAAAATTCTTGACATAATCTTTTACATATGATACAAGTGCAAAAAATATAAAAAAATATATTAAACAAAGGAGAAAAATATGCAAAAAGCAGAAAGAATGCAAAGGTTAGGAACAGAAACTGCTTTTGAAGTTTTAGCCAAGGTGAATGAACTTAAAAGAGAAGGCAAAAATATAATAAGTTTCTGCATAGGAGAGCCTGACTTTGACACTCCACAAAATATAAAAAATGCAGCAATAAACGCACTTAAAGAAGGATATACTCACTATTCACCCTCACAAGGTATTCTCCCCTTAAGAGAATCAATTGCCCGCTATATTTCCAGAACAAGAGGTATAGATGTAGACCCTGACGAGGTGGTGGTAACCCCTGGAGCAAAGCCAATAATAGCCTACAGTCTTCTTGCCTGTGTTGACGAAGGAGATGAGGTGATATATCCCAATCCGGGGTTTCCCATTTACGAATCATTTATAAATTTTGTAGGAGCAAAACCTGTCCCTCTTCCCCTCCTGGAAGAAAAAGAGTTTAGTTTTGACCCCGAGCAACTTGAAGCAAAAATAACAGATAAAACAAAAATGATCATTATAAATTCTCCACACAATCCCACAGGAGGTACCCTAACTCAAAAAGATTTAGAATTTATTGCCAGAATTGCAAGAGAAAAAGACATCTGGGTTATGTCAGATGAGGTTTACTGCCGGATTATCTATGATGGAGAGTTTAAGAGTATAGCTTCCATTCCTGGAATGAAAGAGAGAACAATTCTGATTGATGGTTTTTCAAAAACCTATGCTATGACCGGCTGGAGACTCGGATTCGGAGTGATGAAAAAAGACCTGGCACAGGATATTACCAGAATCCAGACAAATGTTAACTCCTGTACAACTACTTTCATTCAACATGCAGGAATTGAAGCTTTAGAAGGACCCCAAGATGATTCTTTTGCCATGGTGAAGGAATTTAGAAAAAGAAGAGACCTTATCTGGGAGGGTTTAAATAAAATTAAAGGAATAAAATGTCTTAAACCAAAAGGAGCTTTTTACATATATCCCAACGTGACAGAGGTTTGTCATAATCTCGGCCTCAAAGACTCAAGAGAGTTGCAGGAATATCTTCTCTACGAGGCAAATGTAGCAGTCCTTGGTAGAACTTGCTTCGGGAGTAAAAATGAAGGAGAAAAAGAGGAGTATATAAGACTTTCCTATGCAACCTCCAAAGAAGACATACTGGAGGGACTGAAAAGAATAAAAAAAGCGGTAGAGAGATAAAAATGGACAATAAAGACAGAAATTATCTATGTTACCTCAAGGAAGATATTTCCAGAGTAGACCCTGATATAGAGCGTATCATCAAACTTGAGACTTATCGTCAACAACAAAAAATCATCCTTATACCCTCAGAGAGTATCTGTCCCAAACCTGTTCTGGAAGCATTGGCATCACCTTTCACAAATCTCTACGCTGAGGGTTATCCACCCCGGAGAATGAGCGAGGAAAATGATGAAAAAGCTCTGCTTGATATAGACTATCAGCTTGCTCATTACAGACGCTATTCTGATAGACGCTTTTATAAAGGGGTGGAATTTGCTGACTTTGTTGAATCTCTCGCTCAGAGGAGAGCAGCAGAGTGCTTTGCAACAGATAAGGTGAGTGCTGATAAGATATTCGTTAATGTTCAACCATTATCAGGAGCATCTGCAAATAATGCTGTTTATGCAGCTTTCCTAAAACCCGGTGATACCATAATGGGTA
>JAGHCI010000098.1:0-3547 GCA_021160545.1 Candidatus Aerophobota bacterium
ATGTTGTTGCCCCTGAGCCAAAAAGTGGTGTTGAAACTAAGATAGTGGGCCAGAAGGAGATTCCTGAAGGATGGATGGCACTTGATATAGTCCTGAGACTGTAAAAAACTTCTGTGAGGCTATTGAAGAGGCAAAAACAGTTTTCTGGAATGGACCTCTTGGTTATTTTGAAGTGGAGGAATTTGGTAAGGGGACAAAAGAGGTTGCAAGAAAGCTTGCTCAGGTAACTCAAAAAGGTGTTACAGTTGTTGTGGGAGGAGGGGATTCCATTGCTGCTCTCAAAAAAGAAAATCTTCTTGATAAAATGACCCATGTATCAACTGGCGGGGGAGCTTCTCTTGAGTTTCTTGAGGGAAAAGAGCTTCCTGGAATTGCTATCTTAAAAGACAAAGAATAAGGAGGAGGAAAGGTGCGAAAGCCTGTAATAGGTGGAAACTGGAAGATGAATAAAACCTCTAAGGAAGCAGAGGAACTTGTGAGGAGTTTAGTAAAAGAAATTGGCAGTTACGAGGAGGTTGAGACTGTTGTTTTTCCTCCCTTTCCCTATCTTGAGAAGGTAAGCTCTCTTTTGAAAGGAACAGTTATAGGACTTGGTGCTCAAAATATGTTCTGGGAGGAAAAAGGAGCCTATACAGGTGAGGTATCTCCTTTGATGCTGGTTGATGTTGGATGCAGGTATGTGATACTTGGTCATTCTGAAAGAAGACAATACTTTGGTGAGACAGACGATAAGATAAATAAAAAAATAAAGGCAGCTTTAAAATCCGATCTTACTCCTCTTTTGTGTGTTGGTGAGAAACTTGAGGAAAGAAAAAAAGGCAGGGCAAAGGAAGTTGTTAACCTGCAGGTAAGGGGGTGTCTTGCGGGTATCAGTTTGTCAGAGGTTAAGAGAATAGTTATTGCTTATGAGCCTGTCTGGGCAATAGGGACAGGAGAGACTGCTACTCCTGAGCAGGCACAGGAAATGCACGAGTTTATAAGGGAAATTTTAAAAGAGATGTATGATGAAAGTGTTGCAGATTCTATAAGGATACAGTATGGAGGAAGTGTTAAACCTGATAATATAAAAGAACTTATGCAACAGCCCGATGTTGATGGAGCTCTTGTGGGAGGTGCCAGCCTGAATGCTGAATCTTTCATTAAAATAGTAAAATATGGAGAAAACTGATGAGTTTTCTTTTTATTGTACAGGTTGTTGTATGTGTTCTTCTTGTGGGAGCTATTCTTCTTCAGGTGGGAAGGGGTGCAAGCACAGGTGCAGCTTTTGGAGGAGGAGTGGGGACTTTTTTTGGACCTACAGGAGAGGTAAGTTTTCTGGGAAAGGTTATTATAGTTTTGACAGTGATATTTATGGTAAATACCGTTCTTCTTTACATTGTCTCTTATAAAACACCACCTCCTGTGAAGGTTCCTTTACCAGAGAAGACTTCTTTGAATAAACTTTTTCCTTTTGCTGTTGCCTGTTGCTTTTCAAGGAAAAACTTTGCAGGATAATAGGGTAAATTTGACAAATTTTTTTTATTTGATAAAAAGAAAAAGGGATGAATGAAATAGATGTAAAAGATGTGGTGGCAGGTGACTATATTGTTATTAAGGCACTTGAGAAGGGGGTAACTATTATTGGATTGACTCGTGGTGAGATGACAAAGATTCATCATACAGAAAAGCTTGATAAGGGCGAGTTAATGGTAGCTCAGTTTACACAGCATACATCTGCTATAAAAGTAAGAGGTAAGGCAGAGGTTTTAACAAAATATGGAAAGATAATACTCGAGGGTGAAAAGGGGTAAATTAAAGTAAAAATAAGTTTGTGAAAAAGTAAAGGTCAAGGCAGAAGAGATAAGAAGAGAAAAGGTAAGATTAGAAAAGATGAGGCCGAAGAAGAGCAAACTAAAAGAGGCCCATCTTGGGCCTCTTTTTTTGGAGTGAAAAATGTATTATCCCGGTTTTAAAGAGTTTGAAAAACTCTGTAAAACCAGAAAGGGAATACCAGGAAACTTTGAATAAAGCAAAAGCTTTGATTGAAGCAATAAGTTTGAGCGAAAGGAAAAAAGAATGGTTATTGTGATTGATAACTACGATTCTTTTGTTTATAACCTTGTCCAGTATCTTGGAGAGTTGGGAGAGAAAGTTGAAGTTTACCGGAATGACAGAATTTCTCTTAAAGATGTCAGAAAAAAATCTCCCGAAGCAATCATTATATCTCCTGGTCCGGGTAGACCATCTGATGCTGGAATATCCAATAAGGTAATAGAAAGTTTTGCCGGTATCATTCCTATCCTGGGAGTTTGCCTTGGGCATCAGTGTATTGGAGAAGTTTTTGGAGCAAAAATCGTTCGTGCCACAAGACTTATGCACGGAAAAACCTCTCTTGTTTATCACTACGAGAAAGATATATACCACAGGATTAAAAATCCTTTTGTAGCTACCCGTTATCATTCTTTAATAATTAAAGAGGATACTCTGCCTTCCTGTCTTGTAATGGTAGCCTGGACAGAGGAAGGAGAGATAATGGGGATAAGACACAGGGATTATCCTGTCTTTGGTGTTCAGTTTCACCCAGAATCTATTTTGACAACAGAAGGTATGAAGATCCTTAAAAACTTTTTATCCTTAAAAGAATACTTCCGCAAAAAAATGTGGGTTCCAGAGGAGATTTAGCCTTAAATTAAGGTATTCCATTCTGCCTGAGGACTTTGGTATTAAAAGGCACTCCTTAGGAGAGATTAAAGGAGGCGACAGAAGGGAAAATGCGAGGATAATTTTTGATATACTCAGAGGAAAGGAAAAAGGTGCAAAAAGAGATGTTGTTCTTGTAAATTCTGCCTTTTGTCTTGTAGGAGCAGGGCTGGCACGGAATTTTAAAGAAGGGGCGGAAATTGCCGCAGATTCTATTGATTCAGGAAAGGCTCTTTGTAAATTGGAGCTTTTGAGGAAGTTTACAAAGAGTTTTAAAAATTGCATAAATTGAGAGGGGAAAATGCCACAAACTTTTCTTGAAAAGGTTCTAAAGGAAAGGATAAGAGAAAAACCTCTTTGCCCATTGTTTTTATGGGCTATTATAATCATCCTATATTTAAATTTGGGGAGAAAAATTTTATAGAGAAAGCTCTGGAGGTGGGGGTAGATGGGCTAATTCTTGCTGATCTTCCTCCAGAGGAAGCAAAAGACTTACTTAAAATTTCACGGGAAAAGGGTTTTTCTCTTATCTTTTTGCTTACCCCTGTAAGTTCTTCATCCAGAATAAAGCTTGTCTGTAAGGTGAGCGATGGATTTATTTATTGTGTCTCTTATACGGGAATTACAGGTGAGAAAAAAGAAGAAAAAGACTGTTTGGTGTCTCTTGTGAAAAAAGTCCGACTTCACACCAACCTCCCCCTATGTGTCGGATTTGGTATCTCTTCTCCTCATCAAGCAAAAGACCTTTCTTCTCTTTTTGACGGTGTTATAGTGGGTTCTGCTGTTATAAGGAAAATAAAGGAGAAAAGATTTGACCCTGATATGGTAAAAAAGGTGGGAGATTTTGTATCTTCTCTTGTTCAAGCCG
>JAGHCI010000006.1:0-5434 GCA_021160545.1 Candidatus Aerophobota bacterium
CTTTATCCACAGGTAAAATGTAGCTTTAGGAGAAGAAACTTTCCAGCCAAGCTTCCTCAGTCCTTCAACAAAAAAGTCTCGCCGCTCGCGATACACCCTTTTTATGTTTTCTGTTAACTTTTCTGCCTGTGCCAGGGCTTTTTCTCCAGCTTCTTGAACAGCCTGGAAGACTCCTGAATCGACATTAGTTTTAACTGCCTTAAGAGTAGCAATAATTTCCTTATTTCCCACTGCAAATCCTATTCTCCATCCTGTCATGCTGAAAGTTTTTGACAGAGAGTGAAATTCTATTCCGATCTCCTTTGCTCCTTCCACTTCAAGCAAGCTTGGAGGTTTATATCCATCAAATGAAAGCTCTGAGTAAGCAAGGTCATGACATAAAACAATGTTAAATTTACGGGCAAAACTAACCACTTTCTTGAAAAAATCAATACTGGCAACTGCTGCTGTGGGGTTGTTAGGATAATTAATCCACATAAGTTTTGCCTGAGATGCTATTTCAGGGTCTATATCTTCTAAAGAAGGAAGAAAATCTTTATCTTCTAAAAGAGGCAAATAGTGAATTTTAGCTCCCGCAAAGATAGCTCCTGCCTGATAAACAGGATAAGCTGGCTCTGGAACAAGGGCTATATCGCCTGGATTTAACAACCCAAGAGATATGTGAGCTATTCCCTCCTTTGATCCAATAAGTGTTATTACCTCTTTTTCCGGGTCAAGTTTTACCTCAAATCTTCGCCTGTACCATTTGCTAACCTGCTCCCTGAAGGAAACAAGTCCCTCATAAGAGGGATATCTGTGATTTTCGGGTTTTTTTGCTGCTTCAATTAGCTTTTCGATGATAGGAGAAGGAGTAGGAATGTCCGGGTCACCTACTCCTAAGTCTACTATATCCACCCCTTTTTCTCTTAACCTTTTTTTAGCTTCATCAAGTTGAGCAAAAAGGTAAACAGGAAGCTTTTCAAGACGGGCAGCTCTTTTAAAGGTGTTATTCATTTTTTTATTCCCAAGGCATCCTGGAGGTCGTATAGCCCCTTTTCTTTATTGGCAATAAACTCTGCTGCAAATAAGGCTCCTCTTGCAAAAATTCTACGAGATTCTGCTTTATGCGTTATTTCAAGTCTTTCTCCTTCTCCGGCAAAAATAACAGTGTGTTCTCCCACTATTGTTCCACCTCTTACAGAGTGAATGCCAATTTCTTCCTTTTTTCTTTTCCCCACTATTCCCTTTCTTCCATAAACAGCAATTTTGGGTAAATCTTTTCCCTGTACTTCGGCCAGAATCTGAGCAATTCTGAGAGCTGTTCCACTTGGGGCATCCTGCTTCAGGTTGTGATGAGCCTCTATTATTTCTTTGTCAAAGTCATTTAAAATATTTGCTACTTTCTTTACAAGAGCAAAAAGAAGATTTATTCCTATACTCATGTTGGGAGAAAAAAGAATGGGGATTTTTTCTGATGCTTTTTTAATTTCTTCCACCTGCCAGTTTTCAAACCCTGTTGTCCCAATGACATGAGGCATGCCTTTTTCTTTTGCCGTTTGAAGATGTTCCAGAGTTGCCGAGGGATTAGTAAATTCTACTATCACCACTTTTTCATTTTGTATTACATCTTCAAGATGAGAGGTTATCCTTACCTTTTCAGAGATTTGCTTTCCAATGTCAGGATGGATAGGTGACTCAACAGCACCTACAAGTTCCCATTTTTTTTCTTCCTGGATTAAAGAAATAAGCTCTCTCCCCATCCTTCCTCTTGCGCCACAAACTATTATTTTTATTTTCTCTTCCATAACAGCACTCAACCTCTCCAAAGGGAGGATTCCTTACGGGAGGAAGTGGTGGAGGTGGAGGGAATCGAACCCTCGTCCAGAGATAAGGAAAATCAGAACCTCTACACACTTAGCCTGCCTTTTTAGTTTCACCTGCTTTCTCTCCGACAGGCAGGATAGAAAGCAGGTTAGCAAAGATTAAATTTCACCTTACTTCCCTTTGCAAGAAGTAAGGCAAGCCCTGCTTTTCTCACACCTTAGCCACTCCACAGGGCAAGAGTGGTAAGGCGGCTGCTTTTAATTAAGCAGCAAGTGCCAAAGCTTCGTTGGCGCTTATTTTTTTCCGGACGGTTTTACAGGGTGTCCGGACCCTGGTGTGCAATTCTGATCTCCTCATCTCTGTCGAAGCCTTATCACCCCCACTTTATTAGCTAAATCTTTCCCTTTCTTTTATTTCTCTTTTTATTTCTCTTTCTATGTCCTTTCTTCGTAAGATCTCCCTTTTATCGTACCTTCTTTTACCTCTGGCAAGTCCTATTTCAACTTTTGCTCTGTTCTTTTTAAAGTATATCTTTAAAGGTATCAGTGTCAACCCTTTTTGGGATAATATACCGCTTAATCTTTTTATCTGACGTTTATGAAGAAGCAATTTCCTGTCTCTTCTTGGATCATAACTTTCCCACCCTGCATTTCCATATGGACTTATGTGAAGATTACAAAGCCAGGCTTCACCATCTTTTATTCTAATAAAACTGTCGGTAAAATTTACCCTTTTTTCTCTTATAGACTTTACCTCACATCCTTTTAAAACAATTCCAGCTTCTTCGGTCTCAAGTATCTGGTAGTCGTGAAATGCTCTTTTGTTTATTATCATAATTTTATCAGGTTCTTCGAGGTGAGAACTTATTGATAAAACCAATAAGGACACCGAGGGTCAAAAAAGCCCCAGGGGGAAGAATCATTATAACCCAGGGTCTAAAATAGTCTCCTAAAATTTTATAACCAAAAATTGAGCCAGACCCAAAGAACTCCCTTATACTACCCAGGATAACAAGTGCTATGGTAAATCCAATGCCCATCCCCAGAGTGTCTGCTATAGAGGGTAGAAGAGGGTTTTTTGAGGTAAAAGCCTCTTGTCTTCCAAGAATTATGCAATTGACAACAATTAAGGGAACATAAGGTCCCAGTGCTTTGCTTATTTCGGGAAGTTTTGCTTTAAATAAAAAGTCAATTATTGTCACAAAACTTGCAATTATTATAACAAAAGTCGGGATTCTGACCTCTGAGGGGACAAGTTTTCTTATAGAGGATACCACGATTCCAGAACATGTGAGAACAAAAATCACAGCAATTCCCATAGAAAAACCATTGATGGCAGAATTTGTTACCGCCAGAGTAGGGCACATACCAAGAAGCTGGAAAAATACAGGATTTTGTCTCCAAAGCCCTTTAAAAAATTCTTTGTAAAGCCTGTAAGTTCCCATACTTTTATCTCCTTTTTAAAATTTATAAGAAGCAGATGAAAAGTCAACCTGGTATCTTTTCTATAATTTTTGCTCTGATTTTCTCTGGTGCAAGTTTTTTATCGAAAAGATGAACAAGGAAAAAAGTGGCAAACAAAAGTAAAACCCCAACTCCCAGGGAGAAAGCTATATTTTTGAATAGCTTTTGTCCTATCAAAACTCCAACAAGAAAAGAAAAAGTCGGAATTAAAAATAAAAAAATCGTTCCTTTCAAAACAGGTATGTTTTCAATTTCCAATTTGACTTTATCCCCCACTTTAATGCTACTGCTACCTCTTTCTACCTCTATGTATTTTTCGACTTCTCCCGCGAGCTCACAAAAATCTGTAAGAGAACACTCTTTACATTCCCCCTTTCTTTCCAACCTGACCTTTATCCTATTTTCCTTTATCTCTACAACTTTTCCTTCTTCAATCATACCTTAAAATTTTACAATTTACTCTATGGATGTCAAATTTCAGAAATTCCAGGGTGTAAAATAATTTTATCAGCAATTGACAATATCTTGCTTTTTGATAAATTAGCAAAGAAAGTTTTTATTTTAAATTTTTACAAAACTAACAAAATAACAAAAGGAGCAGGTAATATGCGAAGATTTAGCCGATGGATAATGTTACTTGTGATTGTCTTGATTGCTCTTTCGGTTTGGGCTATTTATCCACCCGGAGAAAAAATAAATCTTGGACTTGATCTTAAAGGAGGTATGCATCTTGTGCTGGAGGCAGATACAAGAAGATTGCCTCCAGGTGAAAGTGTAAAAGATGCTGTTGATACAGCTCTTGAGGTTATTCGTAATAGAATAGACCAGTTTGGTGTTAGAGAACCTACCATAGCAAGACAGGGACTGACAAGAATTGTGGTTGATCTTCCTGGTATAGAGGATCCTCAAAGGGCAATTGAGCTTATAGGGAAGACAGCTCTTCTTGAGTTTAAACTTTTAGATGGAAAAGGAGATTTAAACAAGGCGCTTGAAGGAGATATTCCTGCAGGAGATGAGATATTGTATGACTCTGAGGGGAAAGCCTACCTTGTAAAAAAAGAAGCTCTTCTAACAGGAAGTGCCATAAAAGATGCAAGAGTTGAGATAAACCAGTGGGGGCAACCTTATGTTGCCCTTGATTTTACGAAAGAAGGAGCAGAAAAATTTGCTGATATTACAGGAAAACATGTGGGAGAAAGACTTGCCATAATTTTAGATAATGTGGTAAAGTCTGCTCCTGTTATAAAGACTCGTATCACGGGAGGAAAGGCTGTTATAGAAGGAAATTTCACCATGGAGGAGGCAAACGAACTCAGGATAGTTCTGAAATCAGGTGCCCTGCCTATCCCTCTTAATATAATTCAAAATACAACAGTTGGTCCTTCTCTTGGAAAAGACTCTATCAGGAAAGGTCTTTTATCAGGAATAATAGGACTTATTGCTGTTCTTATTTTCATGGGTGTTTATTACAAAAAGGCGGGTTTGATAGCTGACCTTGCCCTCATTTTAAATCTTTTATTTCTGATGGCCTCACTTGCCGCTTTAAAAGCTACCCTTACTCTTCCAGGCATAGCCGGTATAATTTTAACTATTGGCATGAGCATAGATGCAAATGTTATAATTTTTGAACGTATCAGGGAAGAGCTTAAAAGAGAGAGGGCTCCACGTTCTGCTGTCGATGTGGGATACGATAGAGCTCTAAGGACAATTCTTGATGCCAACATCACCACATTAATTACGGCTCTTATTTTGTTTCAGTTTGGGACAGGACCTGTTAAAGGATTTGCCACCACTCTTTCTATAGGTATTCTTGCAAGTCTTTTCACCGCGGTGGTGGTTACAAGGGCTATATTTAATCTTCTTCTGGAAGAAAGGCCTGTTCAAAGGCTTAGCATATAAAAAAATATAGAAAGAGGTGAAGATGCGACTCATAGGTGAAACTAAAATAGACTTCATTAAGTGGAGGAAAGTGGCTTTTGTGGTATCGGGTATAGCTATTGCCATTGGGATTATTTCCATGGTGGTAAGAGGAGGACCGAAGCTTGGGCTTGATTTTACAGGTGGAATTGAAGTTCGCCTTAAATTTGAAAAACCTTTTGAAGTGGGCGATATAAGATCTGCGCTTGCCAGGGTGGGTATGGGGACGGCTGTAATCCAGAGGTATGGGA
>JAGHCI010000186.1:0-3073 GCA_021160545.1 Candidatus Aerophobota bacterium
GCCTGGGCTCTCTCAAGGTCCTTTTGAAATCTCTCATAAAAATCTCTTACAAGGTTTGTCCACTTTTCCTTTCCCTGTTCAATCTCATCAAGTCCTTCCTCCATTTTAGCAGTAAAGTCCACATCTATTAGAGTGGGGAAACTTTCTATCAAAAGAGTATTGACAATTCGAGCAAGAGGTGTAGGAAAAAGTCTGCCTCTTACCCATCTTACATATCCTCTTTGCTGAATGGTGGATATAATTGGAGCATAAGTGCTTGGCCTTCCTATTCCCTTTTCTTCCAGGGCTTTTATTAAAGTAGCCTCGGTGTAACGAGGAGGAGGTTGAGTAAAAGTCTGCTTTGAAATTATTTTCTCCAGCTTTAAATTTTCTCCCTCCTGCAAAGAAAGCATTTTCTTACTTTTTTCTTTTTCTTCCTCATAAACTTTCAAAAATCCGGCAAATTTTAATCTTTTACTCTCAGCTTTGAATTTGTATTTTTCTCCTTCGAAATCACCCTCAATTTCGATAGTTACCCTATCTATCAAAGCATCTGCCATTTGAGAGGCAACAAACCTGCGCCAGATAAGATTGTAAAGTTTGTAGTGGTCAGGGGAAAGGTAATTTTTAACTTTTTCTGGAGTAAGCTCAACCCTTGTCGGTCTTATAGCCTCATGAGCATCCTGTGAGGTTTTTTTGTTTTTATACTCTCGTATCCTTGGTGGAATAAAATCCTTACCCATGTTATCCTTTATCCACTTTCTGGCAGAAAGTTGAGCTTCTTTTGCTATACGAGTTGAATCTGTACGCATGTAAGTTATCAACCCCACTCTTTCATTACTTCCTATATCCTGCCCTTCATAAAGGTCTTGAGCTATTTTCATTGTTCTGGCCGGGGAAAATCTCAAAACAGAACTTGCTGCTTGTTGAAGAGTGCTGGTGGTAAAGGGTGGATAAGGAGATTTTTTAATTTGAGCCTTTGTTACTCTTAAAACCTTATAATTTGCCTGGACTATTTTTTCCACTAACTTTCTTAAGGCTCTCTCATCTTTAATCTCTCTTTTTTTACCGTTAATCTGGTAAAGTAAAGCCTCTATCTTTCCCTTTTTGCCTTTAAAAACAGCTCCTATGTTCCATCTTTCCTCAGGAACAAATTTTTCAATTTCCTCCTCTCTCTCACAGAGAAGTCTCACTGCTACTGACTGAACTCTTCCTGCAGAAAGTCCTCCTTTTACCTTATCCCAAAGAAGTGGTGAAAGCTTGTATCCCACCAACCTATCAAGGATGCGTCTCCCCTGCTGGGCATCTACCTTATTTTTATCTATTTGACCAGGATTTTTTACGGCTTCCTGCAAAGCCTCTTTTGTGATCTGGTTAAAAACTATGCGAAATTTGTTTTTGTGGTCTAATTCCTGAGAAAGATGCCATGAGATAGCCTCTCCCTCTCTATCCATATCAGTTGCAAGAAAAATTTTATCTGCTTTACTACTGAGTTTTTTCAGCTTCTCCACCACTTTCTTTTTCCCGGGAATCAAAACATAAGTTGGCTTGAAACCATTATTTATATCCACACCCAAACTGTTTTTTGGCAAATCCTTAATATGGCCAAGACAGGACTCTACTTTATAATTTGGACCAAGAAACTTATTTATTGTCTTGGCTTTAGCAGGAGATTCCACTATAACAAGATTTTCTGGCTCTTTTTTTCTCATTTACACCTCTTTAATAAAAAATTTTCCTGGTAGTTCTTTAACCATACCTTTCAACTGAAGTTTTATCAAAATATCAGCAATTTTGCCTACCGGCAAACCGGTTTTTTTAATTAGTTCATCTATATGAGAAGGCTTTGCTGTAAGCTCATCAAGCACAATTTTCTCCTCAAAGGATAGCTGATTGTCAAAAGATGATATTTTTATATCTGAAAAAGATACCCCAATTTCCTCAAGTACATCCGCAGCGTCCTCTACAACTTTTGCTCCTTCCTTCAATAGCCTGTTTGTTCCTTTAGAATAGGGGCTTGTTATAATCCCCGGAACCGCAAATACTTCTTTTCCCTGTTCAAGAGCAAAATCTGCGGTTATTAAAGCACCGCTTTTTAAAGGAGCTTCCACCACAATCACCCCCCTACTTAAGCCACTTATTATTCTGTTGCGTCGAGGAAAATTTCTGGCAAAAGGTTTTGTCCCTAAGGAAAATTCCGAGATAACTGCGCCATGATCTATTATTTCCTTCATCAGAGAATTATTTTCAGGAGGATAAACAATATCAACTCCACACCCAAGCACCGCTATTGTTCTTCCTCCCTCTTCCAGCGCTCCCTCATGAGCACAGGTATCTATTCCTCTTGCCATACCACTAACTATGGTTAAACCAGCTCTTGCAAGCTCTCTTGCCAGTTTTTTTGCAGCAATTTTGCCGTAAGCTGTTGCCCTTCTTGTTCCTACCAGAGCTACAGCTTTTTCATCTTCTTTTTTAAGTTCACCCCGCAGATAAATTAAAAAAGGTGGATCGCTTATATTTTTAAGGCTATCAGGATAAGATGGATCCGTGTACTTGATAAGCTTTACATTATGTTTTTGAATTAACCGGTAATCATCTTCAAGAGAGATTTCTAAAGCCTTCTTTCTTATAAGTTTTATAGTGCCCTTTTCTATTTTAGAAACGTGCTTGATTTTTTCAAGAGGGGCAGAAATTATTTCATCTGGTGAACCCACTTTCTCCACGAGATTATTAATACCCGAAAATCCATAAGATGAGATTTTGCTCAACAAAATCCAATTTTTTACCTTTTCAAGAGAGTTTTTGTAACCACTCTCAGATCCCTGACTTGACTGCATCTTCAAGGTCCCGTATTAAAAGACCGGATAAAAGCTTGGGATAAAAGTAGGTTGACTTGGGGGGCATTTTTTTCCCGGCAAGGGCAACATTCTTCACTTCTTCAACTTTTGTTGGAGGAAGAAAGAAAGCTATCTGAAATTCCCCTTTGTTAACCTTTTCTACTGCCTCAAAACTACTTGTGGTGAAGTGGATATTTATAAATATCCACTTCACCACAAGTAGTTTTGAGGCAGTAGAAAAGGTTAACAAAGGGGAA
>JAGHCI010000084.1:0-6521 GCA_021160545.1 Candidatus Aerophobota bacterium
GATACTCCAGGTGGACTTGACCGCTCCATGCGGGAGATTGTTAAATTAATAATGAACAGTAAAATTCCTGTGATAGTGTATGTTGCTCCTAAGGGTGCAAGAGCTGCTTCTGCAGGGGTATTCATTGCTCTTTCCTCTCACATTTTAGCTATGGCACCGGGGACAAATATTGGTGCAGCACATCCTGTCTCATTAATGGGAGGAATGGATAAAAGTATGGAAGAAAAAGTGGTTAATGATGCTGCAGCTTACATAAGGTCAATTGCAGAAAAAAGGGGAAAAAATGTTGAGTGGGCGGAAAAAGCTGTGAGAGAAAGTGTATCCATTACAGCAAAAAAGGCTCTAAATTTAAAGATTGCAGACATTATGGCTGAGAATAGAGAAGAACTTTTAAAAAAGCTTCAGGGAAGAAAAGTTGTTATAGATGGTAAGGAGATTAAATTAACCACAGAGAAGGTAAGTATTTATTTTTTTGAACCGGATTTTAAAGACAGGTTTCTTCAGCATCTTGCCGACCCCAATCTTGCCTACATTCTTTTGATGATAGGAATATGGGGAATAATTTTTGAATTTTTTAATCCTGGAATTTTTCTTCCAGGAATTGCAGGAGCTATATGTCTTGTCCTTTCATTTTTTTCCCTGCAACTTCTTCCTTTTAATCTGGTTGGGCTTTTGCTTATAATTCTGGCAACAATTCTTTTTATTCTTGAAACGCAGATAATCTCTTATGGAGCTCTTACGATTGGTGGAGTTATAGCACTCACCCTGGGTTCGCTTATGCTTATTGATCCTTCAGCAATTTATATTCACATTGGCTGGGAATATATAATTGCAGGAGTTGGTACAACTTTGTTTTTGTTTGTGGTTGTTATATCTTATGCTATAAAAGCACAGTTTAAAAAACCTACTACTGGAGAAGAGGGACTTGTTGGAATGGTGGGTGTTGCCAGGACTGACCTGCATCCAGATGGAAAAGTTTATGTCCACGGAGAACTCTGGAATGCCACCAATATTGTTCCTGGGGAGATTATTAAAAAAGGCGAGGAGGTGAAGGTGGTAAAAATTGAGGGAATGAGACTTTTTGTAAGAAAAAAAGAGGGAGGTTAAATGATGGGAGTTATATTTTTTCTGGTCGTGGTAGGTATAATTATTCTTTTTGCCTCTGTAAGGATTGTTACAGAGTATGAGAGAGGGGTTATCTTCAGATTGGGGAGGTTGGTTGGCGTTAAAGGTCCAGGGCTTTTTTTCCTTGTGCCTATAGTGGACAGAATGGTTAAGATATCTCTCAGGACCATGAACTTTGATGTTCAACCTCAGGAGGTAATAACAAAGGATAATGTTCCGGTTAAGGTAAATGCTGTGGTTTATTTTAGAGTTATAGACCCTGCAAAGGCTGTTGTAGAGATAGAAAATTATCGTTTTGCCACCTTACAGATTGCACAGACTACTTTAAGGGGAGTTGTGGGAGAAGCAGAACTGGATGAGCTTTTATCTCAGAGAGAGAAGTTAAATGAGCGTCTCCAGACTATTATAGATGAGCAAACCGACCCCTGGGGAATTAAAGTCTCTATAGTGGAGGTGAAGGAGATAGAAATTCCTGACAGTATGAAAAGAGCTATGGCACGGCAGGCAGAAGTAGAGAGGGAAAGAAGAGCCAAAATAATAAGTGCTCAGGGAGAATACCAGGCTGCCGAGAAACTTGCGCAGGCTGCTCAGATTATTCAAAAGTACCCTCAGGCACTGCAACTTAGGTATCTGCAGACTCTTTCAGAGATAGCTACCGAGCAGAATTCAACAATTATCTTTCCTTTACCTATTAATATGCTGGAGGCTTTTAGAAAAATTACCGATTCTTCGGACAAAAAATAAGTTTTTGCAATTTATAAAATTAAAGGAGAAAAATGAAAACAGCCATATTCCTTTTTGTTTTTCTTATCTTTTTTGGTATTGTTAAAGGATACTATCGTCCTCAGCACCCTTTCCCTGAAGGTAAAATATATGTGCCTCTTTTTATTAACAAGACCTTTAAAGAAGACATTGAAGAGATTATCACTCAAAAAGTGGTTGATGAGCTCTTACTTGCTACAGGTTTCAGGCTTACCTCAGAGGAAGAAGCTCGGTTTCTCCTTAGAGGTGAGATTGTAAAATATGTAAAAGAACCAGTTACAGATGGCGAATACAAACTTACAATTGGGGTGAGAATTTTGTTTTTAGATGTTGAGGAGAAAAGAACCATTTACAGCGGGGATATATCCGAAAGCCTTTTTTCTTCTGCCTCTCAAACAGAAAAAGAAATGGTGGAGAGAATTTCTCAAACCATAGGAAGGAAAATTTTGAACTTAATTTTAAAGGAGTTTGAAAAAAATGGAAGTTAGGTTTTCAAGACCCAGATCTATGAAAGAAAACCCCACTCACTATTGTCCTGGGTGTGGACATGGTATTGTTCATCGTATTATATGTGAGGTGGTTGATGAGCTGAAAATAAGAGAGGATTTAATAGGTATATGTCCTGTAGGGTGTTCTGTAGTGGCTTATGACTATTTTGACTTTGACATGGTAGAAGTTGCCCATGGAAGGGCTCCTGCGGTTGCCACAGGTATAAAGAGAGCTCTCCCGAATAAGGTTGTTTTTACTTATCAAGGAGATGGTGACCTTGCTTCTATAGGTATAGCTGAGATAATTCATGCAGCGGCAAGAGGGGAAGCTTTTACTGTAATATTTATAAACAACGCCACCTATGGGATGACTGGAGGACAGATGGCTCCTACAACTCTAATTGGTCAAAAAACAGCTACCACTCCCTTTGGAAGAAGACCTGAAATTGAGGGTTATCCAATAAGAATTCCTGAGCTTCTTTCCTCTCTTCCTGGAGCCTCTTATCTTGAAAGAGTGGCGGTAAACAATCCAACAAATATAAGGAAGACCAAAAAAGCTATTAAAAAAGCCTTTTTATTTCAGATAGAAAAGAAGAAGTTTTCTCTTGTAGAGGTTCTCTCTCCCTGTCCTACCTGCTGGAGGCTTTCGCCTGTTGATTCTCTCAAGTGGATAGAGGAATTTATGATACCTTATTATCCACTGGGGGTTATCAAGGAGGAGAGTGTTAGTTGATTTGAGATTTTAATTGACAAAAAGGTAAATTATGGCAGGATAAAATCAGACTTTCCTGCATCTTCATTTTTGCCCTCCTTAATAGAGAGTGAAAGTGTGGATGAAAAAATTACTCTTGAGGTTGAGGCACAAATTTCAGCAATCTATAAAAAATGTCTGAAGAAAAGACAAAAAAGGGGGTAGTTATGAGAGTTAGGTATTTTATCTTTTGCTTGGTATGTTTGGGGATTGTCATGGCTGCATTTACCTCGGTGACAGCCGGAGTTGTTGTTAATAGTAAGGCTGATCAGCAAACGATGGTCGAGCTTACCGTATACAATGACAATTTTGCCCTTGTAAAAGATATCCGGAAAGTTGAACTTCCTGTTGGTGAGGGTGAATTGAATTTTATGGATGTGGCTTCTCATATTATGCCGGTAACTGTTCATGTAAGATCATTAAATTATCCGGAAGATTTTACCATTCTTGAACAGACTTATCGGTATGATCTTATGAGTCCTGGTAAACTTCTTGAAAAATACGTAGGGAAAAAAGTAAAGATAATAAATTGGAATGAATTTCAGGATAGAAAAGATATAGTAGAGGCAATTCTACTTAGCACCACCCAGGGACAGATTTACAAAATAGGCAATGAGATATATCTTGGTTATCCTGGCTATAAAGTTCTTCCTGAAATACCTGAGGATTTTGTGACTGAGCCAACTCTCAAGTGGTCGTATAAGAACAGAGCTGAAAAAGCTCATAAATTGGAGGTATCCTATCTTACCACCAATATAAACTGGAAGGTGGATTATGTTATGGTCTTAAATGAAGATGATACCTCTTCAAATATCTCTGCATGGGTTACCCTGGATAATAAAAGTGGAACAACCTACAAAGATGCCCATTTAAAACTTGTAGCTGGTAAAATTCACCAGGTTGGAGGAGCTCGTGAAGAGTATTTGATGAAATCCTTAGTGGCAGCCGAGATTTCTCAATTTGAAGAAAAAGCCTTTTCTGAGTATCACCTGTACGACCTGAAAAGGCAAACTACCATAAAAAATAATGAGACAAAACAGATAAGTTTATTGAGAGCTTTTGGTGTAAATACACAAAAGGAGCTCTTGGTATATGGTACCAGGGAATATTTTGTAGAACCTCGTAGTGGGCGAGCAGTAAGACAGCCGGTAAGTGTTTATATCAAATTTAAGAACTCCAGAGACAATAATCTGGGCATTCCTCTTCCGAAAGGAGTTCTGCGTGTTTATAAAGAAGAGGATGGGAGTTTGCAGTTTATAGGTGAGGATGAAATACAACATACTCCCAAAGATGAAGAGGTAAGCCTTAAAATTGGAGAAGCTTTTGATGTGGTGGCAGAGAGAGTTCAGACAGACTACAGAGAAATTACTTCCAAACTCCGTGAATCAGAATGGGAGATCACAATAAAAAATCACAAAGAAAAGGATGTAACAGTAAGGATAGTTGAACCACTGTTAGGCAACTGGGAGATAATAAAAAGCAGCCATCCTTACCAAAAGGTTGATGCCTTCACAGTAAAGTTCGAGGTAAATATTCCCCGGAGTCAGGAGGTCAAGGTAGTTTATAGAGTGAGGATTGGATTATAATTTTATTCTCGCTTCGTTGTCCAAAAATTTTTGAATGCCGAAAGAAGAAAATAAAAAGATTGTAAAGCTCTAAAGGAGAAAATGGGGATGAGATATAAGAAAGCTTTGAAATGTTTTACAGGTTTAAGTATGGTTTTATTTCTTGCCTCTCGAGTGTTTGCTCAGTCAGCAACAATTGAAGGGTGGGATAAGGCAAAGTTTGGAATGTCAATCGAAGAGTTGAAAGAATCCTATAGAAAAGAAGCAGAGATTTTTAAAATGCAGGAGGGAAGGGAATTTTGGGAAGAGACGACCCCGCCTGAGAGTAAACTTCTCGGTTGCACCCGTTTGTCTACTTCTGGTCTGAGAACATCTTTTGGAGCAAGATCAGATATAGATTTTTGGTTTATAGACAATAAATTGTGGAATATACAAATTCATATTCCCGGTGTTTTTTCTTCAGAGAGAGTGGAACAATTTATTAATTCTCTCACCAGTAAGTATGGGAAGCCATATGAAGAACCAGATATCTTCGGTGATTCCTATGAGTGGTACAGGGAGGATAGGCAGCTTATGGTATGGACCTATCTTGATTCCGAAGATAAAATATCATCGGCTGACATATTCTATACTGACGGAAAATTAAATGAAATATGGGAAAAAAGATATGATGAATGGGCTAATAGGCGAAAAGAATAGTTTCAGGAAGAGATATAAAAATCTCTAAAAAGGATAAATAATGAGAAAAATAAAAATTCTACTGGTAGAATGTCTAAGAAAAGGAAGATTGTTAATTTTTGTAGCCATGGTTTTCCTTGTAATGCTACCGTGTTTTAAAGTAAATGTTGGGACTGCTAATGTGTCCAAAGAATCACAGATAAAGAAACAGATAGAGCAGCTGGAAAAGGAAAGATTGTATCATCAGAAGAAAATAGAGGAAATCAATAAGAAAATACAACTGTTGCAAAGAGAATTGGTATATGGAAAATTTTCTCTTCTCTTAGTTGAAAGGTATAAACGTTCGAATTTACCTGATGTCTTCTTAGGAGGAGGTCTTCTGGATGATTTCTTTTCAGAACATCCGGTGGCAAAAGGTATGGAAATTCTCCTGATGATAGTAAAGGTGACAAATGATGGAGATAAATACATTCGGCAAATAAGTGCATCTGCGGTTGACGATAAAGAAGAGGAATATCCTGGTGAAGGTTATATTAGAAACGATCATATGGTGATAGTGGATAAATATGAAAAGGGAGGGAAATTAGAAGCTCGAGTTTATAGAAAGGGGGAAAGAATATCAAAAATAAAGGGAAAGTTAGAATGCAAGTGCGAGAACATATTTTACACAGATTGGGTTGGGATAGTGAATACTCTCAAATTAGGACAGATAAGGATATTTCCTGTGGAGGAAGAAACCGAAGGTATTGTGAGCCCGGGAGAATACTATGAGTGGGTGTTTATATTTGTTATCCCTGAAAACAGGAATATAAAAAAGTTCGTCCTTGATTGCGGCGTAGCTGCAACACCGGTGGGATTTCCCGAAATTCACAAAGTAATCATTTCTTCACCATAATGTAATTGGGGTCAGGTCTTGAAATCAAGCATTTTTATTTTTTTCTTTTCCTCTATCCCTCTTAGAAACAGGATATTGCGCTATAGCACTTATCCATTTACATACCTCTTTTTCATTTAAATTCTCTTTAAATGTTAATTTGTGTGGTTTGTAACAAAGACAAAAGGAAGCTTTTTTTGTATTGTCTCTTAGAAGGTTATATTAGAAACGACCATATGGTGATAGTGGATAAATATGAAAAGGGAGGGAAGTTAGAA
>JAGHCI010000157.1:0-5501 GCA_021160545.1 Candidatus Aerophobota bacterium
AGGAGGATCTTAAAAAAACTCTTGAGAAAAAAGTTCCTGCTTTAGAAGGAGTAATATTTCAGGAAAAACTCGGAAGCTATCTTGATAAAACAAAAAGGCTTATAAAGCTTGTGGAAAAAATATCCTTCGAACTTAAGGCAGATAAAAACTTAACAAAAAGAGTAAAAAGAGCCGCTTATCTTTGTAAGGCAGATATTCTGACTAATATGGGGAAAGAGTTCCCTCAGCTTCAGGGAACACTTGGAAAAGAATATGCTCTTTTTTCTGGTGAAGATCCTATTGTTGCTCAGGCTATTGAAGAACATAGAAAACCTTGTTTTGCCGGCGATAGTCTGCCTAAAAGTCTTGAAGGTGCAATCCTTGCGATTGCCGACAAAATAGACACTTTAAGCGGTGCATTCTGGGTGGGTTTTATCCCTTCAGGCTCGCAGGATCCATGGGGACTGCGCAGAGAAGCTCAGGGAGTAATAGAAATAATAATTGAAAGAAAAGTTGATATCAATCTGGAAAAAATTTTGCAGGAAAGCATTAATCTTTATGGAGAAGATGGAGAAAATACAGAAAATGCAAAGGAAAGATTAAAAGGTTTCCTGGAACAAAGATTAACAAACTTTTTACGCGAAAAAGGACTGACTCACGAACAAATAAAAGCGGTTATGGTAAAAAAAGAAAATCTTGTTGACCTTTTTGAGAGAGCTTGTGCATTAAAATATATCACTTCCCGCAAGGAATTTAAAAAGGAGGCTCTTGCTATAATCAGAATACTTAATATACTAAAACAGGCAAAAGGGTGGGGGATAAGTGTGACTTCAGGAGTCAAAGAAGAAAGACTTAAAGAAAAAGAAGAAAAAAACCTTTATTCCCAATGGAAAAATATAAAGGAAACTATAGATATGCTGCTTTCCAGAAGGGAATATGAAAAGGCTTATAAGGAGCTTTCCACTTTAAAAGAGACCATTCATCTATTTTTTGATAAAGTCCTGGTGATGAGTGAAGACAAAGAAGAAAGGCTCAATCGGCTTTGCCTTTTACAGGAGATAGGATCGAGGTTTTTAAAAATAGCAGATTTTACCAGGCTCAATGTAAAGTAAACTAAAATTACTTTTAATGCCAGCTCACCTCTCCCCCACCTTGTAAATCAGTCAGAATAAAAGGGAGGAAAAAATGCCCTTTTTGGGGATTGAGGCATATAATCCAAAAAGAATGCTTTACTTTCTGACAAAGAAAAGACTTGTGCGAGGAGAATGGTGTGTTTTTAAGTGCCAGGACGGGTGGGAGATAGGTAAAATAATGTTTTCCATAAATAGAGAATGCCAAATTGAAAAAGAAGAAAAAATAAGAAAGGCAACCTTAAGTGATCTTGAAGAGTTCAGAAAGAGAGAAAGTATAGCAAAGGAGGCAGAAAAACTTGCTCTTTTAAAAATAGCAGAGTATAAACTTCCCATGAAGCTTACCTCCACAAGGTATCCTCTGGGTAAAAAAAGAATTATTTTTTACTATACAGCAAAGGAAAGAATAGACTTCAGAAAACTTGTAAAGGACATAGCCAAAGTTTTTAAGGTTCGCATTCATATGCAACAAATAGGTGTAAGAGATGAACCCCAAATAATGGGAGGAATAGGTATATGTGGAAGGCGGGTTTGCTGTGCCAGCTTTCTTGGCAGATGCAAAGAAAGACTTGATTCGGTGGCGCTTGAGGCAGCACGTATCCAAAATCTGCCCCTTGTCTCTTCAAAAATATCCGGAATATGCGGGAGACTTCGTTGTTGTCTTAACTTTGAATATCAGACTTATTCAGATCTTGCAAAAGAATTTCCTGCAATAGGTGAAGAAGTAAAGATAAATGGAGAAAAATTAAAGGTCGTGGGGCTTAATTTCCTGACAAAGACAGTAACAGTTGAAAATTCCGAAGGGATAAGAAAGACTGTGACCAAAGATATGCTTGAAGAGGGAAAATGAAAGCTCTTGCTCTTTTCTCAGGTGGGCTTGACAGTATACTTTCTGTTTGCCTCATAAAACAACAGGGGATAGAGGTTGAGGCTGTGTGTTTTACATCTTTGTTTTTTGACGCAAAAAAAGCAGAAAAAGCATCCAGTGATTTAAATATACCCCTTTTAAAAGTTGATATAACCGAAAAGCTCCTTCCTATAGTAAAGTCCCCTCCTCATGGATTTGGGAAAGGAGTAAATCCCTGCATTGATTGCCACATCCTTATGTTTAAAACTGCAAAAAAACTTATGGAAAAAAGAAAGGCCAAGTTTCTAATAAGTGGTGAGGTTCTTGGCGAAAGACCGAAGTCTCAAAACAGAAAAGCCTTAAAGATAATAGATAAGGAAACAGAACTTGAGGGATACATTCTGCGTCCATTAACTGCTAAAAATTTGCCTCCAACTGTTCCCGAGATACAGGGATGGGTGGAAAGAGAAAAACTTTTGGGGATAAAGGGAAGATCCCGTAAAGTTCAATTCGAGCTTGCAAAAAAATTCGGCATAAAAGACTTTCCTCCGCCTGCAGGAGGATGCCTTTTAACAGATCCAAACTTCTCAAAGAGAATGAAATACCTAATTTCAACTGCCAGATTAAATGAAAACGAAATAGAACTTTTAAAGATCGGAAGACACTTTTGCCTTGATCGGGGAGCAAGACTTGTGGTGGGAAGAAACAAAAAAGAAAATCTTAAAATAGAAAAGCTTGCAATGCCCGGGGATTTCATTATTAAAACTAAAGAATATCCTGGCCCTACAGGTCTTTTTCGCGGAATTTTAAGTTATGAACCTCTTTGCCAGGCAGCTTCAATTGTAGCAAGATACAGCGATGCTCCCGGAAATAAAGAAGTTGAGGTAAGCTACCAGAGGGTTCAGGACAGGGAAGAAAAAACAATAAAAGTTAAATGTGCAAAGGAAGAAGAAATAGAAAACCTGAGAATAGAGGAGAATGTATGAAACTTTTTATATTTGATCTTGATGGAGTGATCTATATAGGAAAAACTCTCCTTCCAGGGGTGAAAGAAACTCTTGATTCTCTTAAAAAAAGAGGAGATAGAATTTGTTTTTTGAGCAATAATTCAACTTTAAGCAGGAGAGGCTATTGTATAAAGTTAAAAAAAATGGGGTTAAAGGTTAAAGAGGAACAACTTTTCATATCTTCTTATCTTCTCGTTCTTTATCTGAAAAACCACAAAAAAATAGCCCCCGATGAAAAAGTAATGGTAATCGGGGAAAAAGGTATATTCCAGGAATTAAAAAGAGCAGGAATAAAAACCTCCTGGGATCCTGAAAAGGTAAGGTATGTCGCTGTAGGCATGGATAGAAAAATCAACTTTCGCAAACTTTCCCTCGCCTATGATGCAATAATAAGGGGAGCAGAGTTTATCGCCACAAACACAGATGTAACCTATCCCCTTGAGGGGAAAACAATACCTGCTTCAGGTGCAATAGTAAAGGCTCTTGAAGTATCCACAAAGAGAAAACCTGTTGTTCTGGGGAAACCCGAAACCTTTGGAATAAATATACTTCTTGCCCACACAGGTTTTTCTGTCTCACAAGTTGTACTTATAGGAGACAGATTAGAAACAGATATTGCGCTGGGCAATAAAATGGGGATAAGAACAGTCCTTGTCCTCTCCGGTATAACCTCACCCGAGGAAGTTAAAAATACCCCCCCTTCTCTTCGCCCTACTTTTGTAATCTCGTCTCTGCCTGAGCTTTTATCTTTAAAAATTTAAAATTAACTTGCAACCTCTTCCTTTTTTTCTTCTTCTTTTTTCTCCAACCTCTCTCTAATTGGCTCTAAAAACTCTTCCTGAGAGAGCCAGGGAGCAATTCTCTTTGCCTTATCAAGAACTTTCTGTCTTTCCTCATCTGTCTTTGCAGCAAGATACTTTTCCCTTAGTTTGCGTAGTTTTTCCTTTCTCTTTCTTCTTTTGGCAATGATTCTTTCCACATGTCTTTTCATGGCTTAACCCTATTTTTCGGTAATTTCAATAACGAATAGCAAAATCTTTAAATTCTCCTTTGAATGGTTCTTCTTTAACTTTAATATCTGTAACAAGGGCACCTGGAGGACCTTTACGGCACCAGTTTATCATCTTTTCCACTTTCTCCTCATCTCCCTCCACAACAAGCTCAACTTTCCCATCAGGTCTATTTCTCACCCACCCCCCAATACCAAGCGACCTTGCAATATCTCTCGCTGTTGCCCTAAAAAACACTCCCTGCACCCTTCCTTCTACAATAATATAAAATCTTCTTTTCCTGTCCATCTTCAATCTATCTTTCAGGACTGAATATAGCAGGAGACTTTCTTTTGTGCTCTGATTTTTCTATAAGCTCTTTTGCTTTTTTCAACTTATCTTCTGAAAATTTTTTCTCCCCTTTTCCTTCCATATAAAGAATAATTTCATCAAGTTCCCTGTAAGTTATACCCATTTCCCCCTCGTCTGTCTGTCCCGGCCAGAGACCTGCACTCGGAGCCTTCTCTATTATAGCCCGGGGGATCCCAAGATACCTTGCAAGCTCTATCACCTCTGTTTTTAACAACCCCCCCAGAGGGAAAATATCTGCCCCTCCATCTCCATATTTTGTAAAGTAGCCAACACTTATCTCACTTTTATTCCCTGTTCCAACAACAAGGTAATTCAGATTATTTGCAAAATAATAAAGAGTAATCATTCTTATCCTGGGTTTTATGTTAGCCTTTGCCAATTTACTCCCGGGAGGAAGAATTTCCAGAAACTTATCATAAACTCCCTCAAGAGGAACTACCTCAAACTTTATATCAAACTCTTTTGCCACCTGAATAGCATGCTTCTCGTCCAAAGGATTATTATAACAGGGCATTACAACAGCAAGGACATTTTTCCCCAAAGCTTTCCTGCAGAGAACACTAACTACAGACGAATCCACCCCTCCGCTTAACCCCACAACACCACCTTTTGCTTTTGCTTGCTCCACCTTATCCTTTATCCATGTTAAAATTTGCTCACAGAGCCTGGAAAGCGACATCAAAAAACTCCTACAAATTTTCTTTTAGCTTCCTATAAGTTTCCTCAAGGGCCTCTGGGATCACTTTGGTATCTGAGAAAAGTGGCATAAAATTATAATCACCCACCCAGCGAGGGACTATGTGAAAATGAATGTGATCTTCAATACCTGCCCCTGCTGCCCTTCCAAGGTTCACTCCTATGTTAAAACCATCAGGTTGCATCACTTTCTTAAGGAGCATTACCATTTTTTTAAGTAATTCAAACATTTCGGCACTTTCCTCCCTGTTCATCTCCTCTATTAAGGAAATATGCCTGTAAGGTGCTATCATTAAGTGCCCGTTGTTATAGGGAAAAGCATTAAGTATAACAAAACATTTTTTTCCTCTCAGCAATATATAATTCTCCTTATCTTTTTTCTCCTTAGGTTTTTGACAGAAGATACAATCCTTTTCTTTTTCCTCTTTTATATATTTCATACGCCATGGAGCCCATAGTCTGTGCATAACTACCTCTTACC
>JAGHCI010000193.1:0-2600 GCA_021160545.1 Candidatus Aerophobota bacterium
AACTTTTATCTTCGTAAAACACTATAGATAGTATAGTTTCACAGGTTATCCAGATAAATCACAGCTTCTATTACTACTACTTGAATTAAAAATTCTAAGAACTTTGAAAAAAAGAGTACTCATAGTAGTTTTGGTTAAATTTTATAGGAGGAGGTGTAAGGTATGGCCTCTATTGAAAGTGTAAAAAAAGACGACTTCGAAGAAAAAGTTTTAAAATCAACAAAACCTTCCCTTGTGGATTTCTGGGCAGAGTGGTGTATGCCCTGTAAAAAGATAGAACCCCTATTAGATCAGTTAAGTGAAGAGTTTAAAGATAAAATAAACTTTTTTAAAGTGAATGTGGATGAGAATCCTTCTCTGGCAGCAGAGTATGGCATAAGAGGAATACCGGCTCTTTTTTTGTTTAAAAATGGAGAGATAGTGGAAAAAATAATAGGAGTTGTTGGGAAAAAAGAAATTTTAAAGAAGTTGAAGAAGGTGTTGTGAATGAATTCTAAAGAAAAGAAAATAGAGGTAACCTTTTTCCCATATGGGAAAAAGGTTACCTTTTCTCATTTTTTAAATTTAAAGAAGGCTATTTTAAAAGCCGGTATCCCTTTTTCTTTTCCCTGTGGAGGAAAGGGAATCTGTGGCAAGTGTAAAGTTAAAGTTAGGGGTAATGTTACACCCTTAACGGTGATAGAAAAAGAGAAATTATCTGTGAGAGAGATTGAGGAAAACTATAGACTTGCCTGTCAGACCGGATTAAAAGGTGATACACAGGTTGAGATTCTTCTTTCAGATTCTGTTTTCAGTCCACAGATTTTAACCACATGGAAGAAAGAAGAATTTGAGGTGAAAAGCCCGGTTAAAAAGATTTATCTTTCTATTAAGCCTCCTGACATAAAGGATCAAATTTCGGATGTTAGTAGAATAAGAAGAGAACTTAAAAAAAGAGGATTTGATAATTTAAAAATCGGGATAGAAGTTGTGAAAAAAATTCCCTCTGTTTTAAGAGAAAATGAATTTAAAGTAACTGTAGTGATAGATGATAATGAGATAATCTGTATTGAGGGAAAGGATACAAGGAAGGAAAGTTTTGGAATTGCTTTTGATATTGGAACCACAACTATTGTAGGTGCTCTCCTGGACCTTACCAAGGGTAAGGTAATAGCAACAAAAGGGATTGTTAATCCCCAGAGCGTTTACGGGTACGATGTAATTTCCAGAATAAGTTACATTCAGCAAAAAGGCAAGAAAGGTATTTCGGAACTTCAAAAAGCAGTTATTCTGGGAGTAAACAGGTTAATTGATAACCTCTTAAAAGAAGCAAATATTGACAAAAGTAAGGTTTATAAAATCGTATTTGTGGGAAATACAATAATGCAGCATATTCTTGTGGGGATAGATCCTGTGAATATAGGTCTTTACCCTTATGTTCCTGTGATACAGGAGTTTATTAAATTGAAAAGCTTTAATTTAAAATTAAGAGTTAACCCCTTTGCAGATGTTTTTGTATTTCCAAACATAGCAGGTTTTATTGGAGGAGATACTGTAGGAGTAATTTTATCAACAGGAATTCACAGAGCAAAGGGTAAGAATATACTGGCTGTTGACCTTGGAACAAATGGGGAAATTGTCCTTTCAAGCAAGGGGAAAATTTGGGCAACCTCCACTGCGGCAGGTCCTGCTTTTGAGGGAGTGAGAATCTCTCAAGGGATGATGGCTCAGAAAGGTGCTATTGAAAGGGTAAAAATTGAGGATGGCAGGATTTTTGTGAAAGTGGTAGGTGATGTTGAACCGGAAGGTATTTGTGGAAGTGGGCTTATAGATGCTGTGGCTGAACTTCATAAAGAAGGGGTAATAGATGATTCAGGGAAAATAACTCCGCGAGATATGCAAAAAGATATCTGGAAAGAAAGAGTGTTAGAGGAGGAGGAAAGAAAATTTGTCCTTGTTGAAAAAAACGGCTATCCTATTTTTATCACTCAAAAGGATGTAAGAGAACTTCAACTTGCAAAAGCTGCAGTTTCTACCGGAATAAAAATTCTCCTGAAGAAAACCGGAATAAAACCAGGAGATGTTCAGCAGGTCTTTATAGCAGGAGGATTTGGTAGTTATCTTAATCTTCAAAATGCCTGTAATATAGGCCTTTTTCCTTTATTTCCCAGGGCAGAGGTGAAAAACATAGGAAATGCTGCTTTACACGGAGCTATTAAAGCACTTCTATCTCAAAGATATATTGAAGAAGTTAAAAAAATACCTTACCTTGTATCTTCTGTGGAGCTTGCCACCCATCCAGAATTTCAAAACGTTTTAGCAGAATCTATTCGCTTTTAAATTCCTCATTATCTTTTTCTTGCGAGCCGAGTTCTTTAAAATCCTCGGCTTTTACTTTTCCTTCTTCAAATTCTCTCAACACATACGTTGTGAGTTTTTCATCAGAGATAAGAAGGGCTCTTTTTTCCCTTTCTCTTACAAGTTGCTTTATTCTCTGGATGGCAAGCTTCGTCAGGTGATATTTATCCCTTGCTCCGCTTTTTTTGAGGAGTTCACTGATGAAAAAGGTTTGATGCAAGTTTCTCCTCCCTTTTGGTTTATTTAAATATTAAGTTTAATAA
>JAGHCI010000072.1:0-4205 GCA_021160545.1 Candidatus Aerophobota bacterium
CCCCTGTAGGATCCATTGAGCAGGCTCGAAGAGCTCTCCCCAGTCTTGTCTTTTTCAGAAAAAGACCGAGGATAATAATAGACACAAAACAGGAGCCAACAATTAAAATGTAATCGAGATCGAAAAATAAGATCTGTGTTCCTGCTGGAAGATGGGCAAAAAAGCTCGGTATTCTGAAAGTATGTGGTCCCCATACCAGAGCAGCAGTTGATCTTAATATTACAGAGAGGGCTATGGTTATTATAATAAGGGAGGTAGGAGAGGCTCTTTTTGCAGGAGATATGGCTACTCTTTCAAGAACTATCCCCACAGAGGCCACAACTGCTGCTGAGAGAAAAGGTATAAGAAAAAGAGGTAGATGAGTAGAGTAAAGTGAAAACCCTATAAGTCCTCCCAGCATAACAAATTCCCCCTGTGCTAGATTTATAATCCTGCTGGCACTGAATATCAGGGAAAATCCTATTGCAATAGTAGCATATATGCTTGCCCACTCAAGACCATGGATTAAAATATCAAGGACCAATTTTTCATTGCCTTAATCTTTTTTTAGATAAACAACTCTCTCGGCTTTCCCCGGTTTTCTTTCAAGCTGACCGGGTTTGAAAAGCCTGCTCTTTAAAGTTATTCCAAGAGCCTCCTCTATTTTCTTCTCTATGTAAGAGGCATCAAGCCCTTCCTCAGCTTCAACATTTAAGGTAGCTTTTTTTATCCCGTTTTGCTCCTCAACCACTATCTGGTAGTGCTCTCTCACCCCTGGAATTGACATCAAGACCTCTTCCACCTGACTCGGGAAAAAATTTACCCCTTTTACAATGAGCATATCGTCAATTCTACCCTTTATATAATCAATTCTAAGATGAGTCCTTCCGCATTCACATTTTTCTCTGCTCTTTATTCTGGAAAGATCACCACTTCGAAATCTTATTACCGGAAATGCTTTTCTTGTAAGAGAGGTAAAAACAAGTTCCCCTTCCTCTCCATCAGAGACAGGTTCACCTGTCTGTGGATTAACAACCTCTACAAGGTAATGATCCTCCCAGACATGTATTCCTTCATGAAAAGGACAATCCATACCAGTCGTTCCCACTCCTCCTGTTTCCGTCATTCCGTAAATATCAAAAACTTCTATCCCCAAACCACTTCTAAGCCTTTTTTTCATCTCTTGCGAGAAAACTTCCGCACCAAAAAGCCCCACCTTCAAGGAGGGGATGGTCAAATTATTTTCCTTCATAACCTCCATAATCCTTATCCCGTAGGAAACAACACCTGTTATCACCTCTGTCTTCAGATCATTGGCAAGTTTTATCTGTCTCAGGGTGTTACCGGGTCCTGTGGGAATAACAAATAAACCAGCTTTTCTTGCCCCATGGTAAAATCCAAAACCTCCATTAAAAAGACCAAAAGAAGGCGTAATCTGAATAACTGCTCCCTCCTTTATTCCCGCCATCCTGTAGCATCTTGCCATGCAAGTTGCCCACTGATCTATGTCCTCATCAGAATAGACCATCATTACAGGTTTTCCTGTAAAACCTGAAGACATGTGAATTTCTCTTATCTTTTTTTTATCCACGCAAAGGTAGCCAAAAGGGTAATTATCTCTTAAAGTTTTCTTATCCATAAAGGGGAGAATTCTAACATCATCAAGCTTTCTTATGTCCTCAGGCTTTATACCTCGCAGATCAAGCTCCTTTTTATAGAGAGGATTTGAATTATACACATATCTTACAATGTCTTTAAGTCTTTTAAGCTGTATCTGCTCAATCTTTTCTCGAGGAAGAGTTTCAAGTTCCTTTTCCCAATAGATAATGTCACTTTTGAGATGTTTTCCCATTTCATCCTCTCCTTAAAAATGATTTTTAATAATCAACTAATTTCCACTTGCCATCTTTAACTGTAACCATAACAAGAGAATCAAGTCCCAGTCCGCAATGATCTTCTTTTGACATATTGTAGATGCCGGATATTCCAACATAGTTTTTGGTATTCTCAATAGCCTGGCGCAAATCCTCAGGATCTGTTCCTGCTTTTTTAATAGCGCCTGCCACTATCATAAATGCGTCCCATGCGTAACCTGAATGAGTGCTTACAGGAGCGTATTTTTTCTCATACTCACTGACAAAGTTTTGCACAATCTCTCTTTGAGGATCATCTTCCCTTAATTGAAAAGCAACCACAGTTTTGGTGGAAGGCATAACAGTACCCTCTGCGGCATCCCCGGCAAGCTTTATGTAAATGGGATCAGGTTGACCATGGCATTGAACAAGAAGCTTTTTTGAGCCAATAGACCTGAAATTCCTTGCAATTGTTGCTCCTGCAGGCCCTATAGTCCAGCATATTATTGCCCGGGCATGGGTTGCAACAAGTTTTCTAAGTTGAATGGTCATATCTATATCCTGTGTTCCAAAAGACTCTTCTGCAACTATTTTTATGCCTTCCTCTTGTGCAACTCTTATAAGATTTTTCCTTCCCTCCGAACCAAAAGCATCTTTGGAGGTTATGATAGCAACCTCATATATGTTATTTTTCTTCAAGTATCTGTATATTTTTCTAACAGCTGTCTCTGTTCGCTGGGGAGTTTTAAATATCCATTTTTTGACAGGAACTACAGGAGGATCTCCTCCCACACACATGACAACAGGAATTTTAGCTCTTTCAATTGGCTGGAATAAAGCCATAGCAGTGCTGGTTCTGGTGGGACCAATAATTGCATTAACTTTTTCTTTATACACAAGTCTTTCAAATTCTGTAACAGCAACAGAATTTTCACCCTTGGTGTCAGCAAAAATAAGTTCTATTCTCTTGCCTGCTATACCACCCTGTTTTTCAAAATACTCCCTTGCCATTTCTGCCACATATTTTGAAGGAACTCCAATGTGTCTTGCAGGACCACTTAAAGCAAAAAGACAACCTATCTTTATAATACCTCCTTTTTTCTCCTCAGAAAAAAGGGCCCCTGCTACAACCAGAAACAAAAAACAAAAACTTACCAAAAACCCTATTCCTCTTCTTACTGCTTTTCTCTTCATTTCTCCTCTCCTCTTTTTAATGAAAAATTACTATTCGCGCAAAAAACTTTTAAAAGGCAAACCTCGGTTAATTATAAGTTACAGGTGAGGCAAACGGTGGGTTCCTCGTCCTCACCTCATCTCATCTCAACTTATCTCAAAGATCCCTTCAAGTCTTTTTAATTTTTATCACATAATATTTTTTTGTCAAGTGCCCGTGGTATAGTGTGTTAGCTAAATTTTAAAATTTAATTGACACTCCGATTTATATTTCTTGACAAACTTCTGGAAATAGGTATTGATGGATTATAGCTGAGATACCTGCCAAAAACGTTTTAATGGGAATAAATTGGCTTTAGCAAATAATGGGAGAAAAAAATGAACCCTGGCAAATGGCAAATCTTAATAACTCCTAATATCCCGGAGTCAGGAATTAAAATGCTGGAAGAATTCTTTAATGTGGAAATTAACAAGAAAGGTGAACCTCTGAGCAAAAAGGAATTGATGGGAAAAATTAAAAGAAAACACGCCCTTTGTTGTGGTGCTGAGGATATTATAGATGCGGAAGTAATGGACGCAGCACCAAACCTTAAAATTATAGCAAGATTTGGAGCAGGCTATGACAATATAGATGTGAAGGAGGCTACAAAAAGAAAAATATATGTAACATGCACACCTGGTGCTCCAACAGAATCTGTAGCTGATATGACCTGGTGTTTAATCCTTGCTCTTGGAAGGCGTCTTTTAGAGGCAGACAGATTCGTAAGAAAGGGACTTTTTACAAAAACCAGCCCTCCTTCTCTAAAAACAAGAGATGTTAGCGGCAAGACACTGGGAATAATTGGAGCAGGTAAAATTGGGACAGCTGTAGGAAAAAGAGCTACAGGATTTAATATGAAAATACTTTATGCCGATGTCGCTGAAAACAGGGAACTTGAAAAAATAGGAGCAAAAAAAGTAAGCTTAGAATACCTTCTTGTAAATTCAGATTTTGTGAGTCTGCATGTACCTTTAAATGGTAGCACATACCATCTTATAGGAGAAAAAGAATTTTCTCTAATGAAAAACACAGCTTATCTTATAAATACATCAAGAGGAAAGGTTGTAGATGAAAAGGCCCTTGTAAGGGCCTTAAAAACAGGGAAAATAAAAGGGGCAGCTCTGGATGTATATGAGAGAGAACCAGAGGTCAACAAGGAA
>JAGHCI010000113.1:0-3108 GCA_021160545.1 Candidatus Aerophobota bacterium
GCCTATACTTATACAGAACCCACCATTTTCTACGAGTATGCCTTTGATACCTGCAGACTTTCTCATCAGGAGGGTATAAAAAATGTATTCGTCACCAATGGTTACATTATGCCCTCTGCGCTTGAGGAAATATCTCCCTTCCTTGATGGAGCCAATGTTGATCTTAAGTCAATTAAAGAGGAATTTTACAGGAAAATATGTGGCGCAAGGCTTGAACCTGTCCTTGGCACCATAAAACTTATGAAAAAATTAGGAATATGGGTGGAGGTAACCACCCTTGTTATACCGGGGTTAAATGATACAGATGAGGAATTTAAGGCTATAGCAGAATTTATAGCAAGTATTGATGAGGGTATTCCCTGGCATGTTTCCCGGTTTTATCCTGCTTATAAAATGCAACACTACCCTCCAACACCTGTTGAAACTTTAAAAAAAGCAATAAAAATAGGTAAAACGGTGGGCTTAAAATACATCTACATTGGTAATGTACCAGGAGAGGAAACTGAAAATACTTTCTGTCCAAATTGCGGGAAAATTATAATAAAAAGAAGCGGCTTTCGGGTTGAAAGGGTGGATATAAAAGAGGGAAGATGTAGATTCTGTAAAACAGAAATAGAAGGAGTTTGGGAGTAGAAAAATGGAAAAATATACAGTGTACATTGGTCTTGAAGTGCATGTGGAGCTTTCCACACAAAGTAAACTTTTCTGTGGATGCAAAACAAAGTTCGGTGCTCCTCCCAATACTCAAACCTGTCCTGTTTGTCTTGGACTTCCCGGAGTTTTACCTGTTATAAACAAAAAGGCAGTGGACTTTGCGATAATTACCGCTCTTGCTTTAAATTCCCAAATAAACAAAAATTGTCGCTTTGCAAGGAAAAATTACTACTACCCGGATCTTCCCAAAAATTATCAGATATCCCAGTACGAGGAGCCTCTTGCCACCGGCGGGTGGGTGGAGATTAATATAAATGGAAAAGTTAAAAAAATAGGAATCCAGAGAATACATCTTGAAGAAGATGCAGGAAAACTTATCCACGGAGAAACTGAAAAGGACAAAGACTCAAGTTTTGTTGATTACAATAGAGCAGGGATACCTCTTATAGAGATAGTCTCAAAACCTGAGATTAGTTCCCCGGAGGAAGCCCATGAATACCTTGTTAACCTGCGCCGGATACTGCGTTATCTTGGTGTAAGTGACTGTAATATGGAAGAGGGTTCCTTACGGTGTGATGCTAATATTTCACTTGGGAAAGATGAAAAGATGGGAACCAAAACAGAACTTAAGAATATGAATTCATTTAAGGAAATAAGGGAAGGACTTAAGGCAGAGATAAAAAGGCAGGCAGAGCTTCTTGCAAAAGGGGAAAAAATTGTGCAGGAGACAAGATACTGGGACCCCAAGAAAAAGAAAACCTTCAGTATGAGAGGAAAAGAAGAAGCCCATGACTACAGGTATTTCCCGGAACCTGATCTTCCTCCCCTTTTAATAGATGATAACTGGATAGAAAGGTTAAAGTCAACTCTGCCCGAGCTTCCCCAAAAAAGATTTAAACGCTTTGTCAGACAATATGGACTTCCTGAATATGACGCAAAGGTACTTACTGAATCAAGGGAAATAGCAGACTATTTTGAGGAATGTGTAAAATTTTTCCCAAAACCAAAGGTGGTGAGCAACTGGATAATGGGGGATTTCATGAGGCTTATAAAACAGGAAAGAAAAGAGCAAATTAAAATAAGCCCTGCTGCAACCTGCGAACTTCTCTCAGAGATAGAAAAAGGAACCTTAAGCATAAATATGGCAAAACAGGTAATGGAGGAGATGTTTAAAACAGGTAAGGGGGCATTTCAAATAATAGAGGAGAAGGGATTAAGACAGATAAGCGATGAGAAAAGCCTTGAAGAGGTAGCAAAAGAGGTGATAAAAGAAAATCCAAAAGCGGTAAACGATTGGAAAAAAGGTAAATCTCAGGCTATGAAGTTTCTTGTGGGTCAGATGATGAGAAAAACAAAAGGAAAAGCCAACCCTCAACTTGCAAACAAACTGATTGAGAAAAAACTAAGGGAAATTTCGGAGGAAACTTTATGAAAAAGGATTTTATCTCTATCTGGGACTTAACACCTCAGGAAATATACGACATTTTCAATTTAACAGAAAAACTTAAGGAAAACTTTTCCTCACAACCTTTAAAAGGGAAAAGTATTGCTTTAATCTTTGAAAAACCCTCGACAAGAACAAGACTCTCCTTTGAGGTGGGAGCTTACCAGCTTGGGGCTTTCCCTATTTTCTTATCTTTAAAAGACATTCATCTTGGAAAAAACGAGAGCTTAGAAGATACGGCAAGAGTAATGTCAAGATATGTTCAGGCAGTTGTTATAAGGACCTTTGAACAGGAAAAAGTGGAAAGGTTTGCTTTAAACTCCTCTGTCCCTGTAATAAATGCTCTCACTGATTTTCTGCATCCCTGTCAGGCACTTTCTGACTATTACACTCTCTGGAAAAAAGGGAAGCTCAACGAAGATATAAAATTTGCCTATGTTGGAGATGGAAACAATGTCTGTCATTCTCTAATATTAGGAGCTGCAAAACTTGGAATTCAGATGGTGGTTGCAACTCCCGAGAAATACAGACCCCACCCTCTTATTCTTGAAAAGATAAAAGGGACCAAAATAAGAATAATTACAAGTCCCGAGGAAGCAGTAAAAAATGCTGACATTGTTTACACTGATGTATGGGTTAGCATGGGAAAAGAGGAGGAAAAAGAAAAGAGAGAAAAAATTTTCAAGCCCTATCAAATAAACGCCTCGCTTTTATCACTTGCTAAAAAAGATGCTCTTGTTATGCACTGTCTTCCTGCACACAGGGGTGAAGAAATAACGGACGAGGTTATTGATAGCAAAAACAGCATCGTATGGGAACAGGCAGAAAACAGACTCCACACTCAGAAAGCCCTTCTTGTTAAACTTTTAGGATAAAATGAAACCTGTGCTTTCTCATCCCTGGCAGGTAACTCTTGAAGAAGCTTTAAACATTCAGGAGGAGTTGAGAAAGAAAATCTGTCTTCAAGGAAGATTAAATTTAAGTAAAATAGGGAAAATAGGAGCAGTGGA
>JAGHCI010000107.1:0-5783 GCA_021160545.1 Candidatus Aerophobota bacterium
GAGAAATGTGGCAGAGAGATGGTGGTCAAGGTAGGAAGGTTTGGAGAGTTTCTTGCCTGTTCAGGTTATCCTCAGTGTAAAAATACAAAGCCACTTGATCAAAGAATAGGTATGAGGTGTCCTTTATCTGGATGTGATGGAGAGATTATAGAAAAAATAACAAAAAAGGGTAAAAGTTTTTATACCTGCACAAATTACCCTCGATGTAAGTTCATTTCCTGGGAGGAACCGGTAGACGAAATGTGCCCTTATTGCGGTTTTACCTATATTGTAAGAAAAAATGGGGGGTTTAAGTGCCCTAAATGTGGGGAAAATATAAAAACCACTGTGAAAAAAGAAGAAAGGATTGAGGGAATAGTTCATGAAATAATTAAGTTGAGGAGGCCAGGGTTTGCAACAGATAATTTCTGATTTTTTAAACTACTTAAAAGAGGAGAAAAACCTTTCTTTGTTCACAGTTAAAGGATATATTTCAGATATAAAGGATTTTTTTAAATTTCTGCAGAAGAAAAAGAGGAAAATAGAGGAAATTGATTATTCTCTCCTGAGAGAATATCTGAGATTATTGATGGGAGAAGGCAAAAAAAGTTCTACTGTGGCAAGAAAAGTCTCCTCTTTGCGATGTTTTTTTGACTTTCTTAAAAAGAGAAAACTACTTGAAGATTTCTCAGTTTCTGTTTTGCGTTGTCCGAAGATAAGAAGAAAGATACCCTCATTTTTAACTGAAAAGGAAATGGAGGAAGTACTTGATGGAGTTCGGGGAGAAGGGTTTTTTTTCTGGAGAGATAAAGCTATGCTGGAGCTTGCCTATGCGACAGGTATGAGAGTATCAGAACTTGTTGGGCTTGAAGTAAACGATATTGATTTTTATGCAGAGATAGTTAAAGTTAAAGGTAAAAGAGATAAGGAGAGACTTGTTCCGGTGGGAAAATACGCTCTTTCTGCAATAAAAGAGTATCTTAGATGGAGAAGGAAAAAAGTTTCTCCAGATGAAAAAGCTCTTTTTGTTAATAGATTTGGAGAGAAAATTTCTGATAGATCCGTGAGAAAGAGATTAAAGATGTACATTGATAAGGTGGGGATTGAAAAAAACGTTACTCCCCACACGCTAAGGCACTCTTTTGCCACTCATCTTCTTAATCGAGGGGCTGACCTTAGAGTAGTTCAGGAACTTCTCGGACATGAAAGACTTTCCACTACTCAGGTTTATACACATATAACTCCTTCACGTCTTAAAAAAGTTTATTTAAGATCGCATCCTCGTGCTTAGGATATAAAAAAGAGGGGGGCAGCTTTGTTTAAGGGAACAACTATTCTGGCAGTTAGAAAGGGTAATAAAGTAGCTCTGGGAGGAGACGGACAGATAACTTTTGAAAATATGATAATGAAGCAAAGAGCAAACAAGGTGAGGAAACTTTACAGAGGAAAGGTTCTTGCAGGATTTGCGGGAGCAGTAGCAGATGCTCTCACTCTTTTTGAGAAATTTGAGAAGAAGATAGAACAATACCAGGGAAATCTTCAGAGAGGGGCTTTAGAGCTTGCTAAAGAATGGAGACAGGATAAAGTTTTAAGAAGACTTGAGGCTTTAATGATAGTTGCAGATAAAGAAAAGACACTTTTAATTTCAGGAAGTGGTGATGTAATTGAGCCAGATGAAGACGTAATTGCTATTGGTTCGGGAGCAGGTTATGCTCAAGCTGCTGCTAAAGCTCTGCGAGAAAATACAGATTATGAACCACGTAAAATTGTAGAGATATCCATAAACATTGCTGCTTCCATTTGTGTTTATACAAACAACAATATAATAGTGGAAGAACTTTAAAGGTGAAGCTATGAAAGAACAATATTTGACACCCTCAGCTATTGTGAGGGAACTTGATAAATATATAATTGGTCAACATAAAGCCAAAGTAGCAGTTGCCATAGCCTTGCGTAACCGCTGGCGAAGGCAAAAACTTCCTGAGGACATGAGAGATGAGGTTGCTCCTAAAAATATAATTATGATAGGCCCTACAGGAGTGGGTAAAACAGAAATTGCGCGAAGATTAGCTCAGCTTGCTGAGGCTCCTTTTATAAAAGTGGAGGCAAGCAAGTATACAGAAGTCGGTTATGTGGGAAGAGATGTTGAATCAATGGTAAGGGATCTTGTTAACACTGCGGTGCACATGGTTAAAATGGAAATGATGCAGAAAGTGAGAGAAAAAGCAGAGCAACTTGTGGAGGAGAAAATACTGGACATATTGCTCCCCTTACCTCAAAGAGAGGCAGAGGATGTTCAGGAGAAGGAAAAAATAAGAAGGTCCGAGATTACAAGAGAAGTTTTAAGGGAAAAACTCAGAAAAGGAGAGCTTGAAGAAAGGCTAATAGAAATTAAAGCCAGGGATAAATTCACGCCTGTTATAGAGATATTCAGCCCTCTTGGTGTGGAACAAATGGGGATGAGTTTTCAGGATCTTCTCGGAGAAGTTGTTCCTTTAAGATCAAAATCAAAAAAGGTTCCCATTAGAGAGGCAAGAAGGGTACTTCTGGAAGAGGAGTCGCAGAAGTTAATTGATAAGGATAAGATGATAGAGGAGGCTATATGGAGGGTTGAAAATTCCGGAATAATATTTATTGATGAAATAGATAAAATTGTAAATACAGGAGGAACTGAGAGAGCTGATGTTTCAAGAGAAGGAGTTCAAAGAGATCTTCTCCCCATAGTTGAAGGAACAACGGTAGCTACAAGATATGGTGCTGTGAAGACTGACCATATTTTATTTATTGCAGCGGGAGCCTTTCATGGTTCTTCTCCTGCTGACCTTATACCTGAACTTCAGGGAAGATTTCCTATTAGAGTTGAGCTTGACAGGTTAACCGAGAGCGACTTTGAGCGGATATTGACAGAGCCCAAAAATGCTTTAATAAAGCAATATCAGGCTCTTTTAAAGACAGAAGGAGTTGAGCTTGTGTTCACTCCGGATGCTGTAAAAGAAATTGCCTCCCTTGCCTATCTTGTAAACGAACAAACGCAGGATATTGGTGCAAGAAGACTTCATACAGTGATGGAAAAGCTTTTAGAAGAGGTGTCTTTTAAAGCGCCAGAGCTAAAAGGAAAGTCCTTTACAATTACAGCAAAATATGTAAAAGAAAAATTAGAGGATATAGCCCAGAAGGAAAATCTGTCAAGATACATACTTTAGTATAAAATTGAAAAGGAGAGGGGATGTGTAAATTCGGTGAAAAGAAAGGCTTCACTTTGATTGAACTTCTGATGGTTGTTACAATTATTGCCATCCTTATAGGTATTGCTGTTCCTAATTTTACAGGGGCCTTGACAAGAGCTAAGATAGCAAGAGCCTTTGCTGACATGCGAAGTCTGGGCAATGCAGTAGAGATGTACTGGATTGACAATGGGAGCTATCCTGATTCAAGCAGCGATCTTGTAACACCGGGGTTGGTTTATATTACAACTATCCCCCAGGACCCTTTTAATATTAGTAAATCAAGGAGTATTGAGGAAGGAGCGCTGATAGAGGGAGGGTTTGGATACTATACAAGTGGCGATAGTGCCTGGCTTCTTGTTTCCAATGGTCCTGATATGTCTCCTGATATTACATCAGAAGATATAGACTGGACAAAGAAGATGGTTGGTCAGCTTGGTGGATGGGAAGGAGCAAAAACAGGTTATGGCTGCAACTGGTATGACCCTTCCTCTGGAATAAACACCACGGGTGATCTTGGAGTTTGTGGACCTTAGAGAAACTAAACAAAAATAGAAGTTAAGGAGAAATCAATGTGTGGTATTGTTGGATATACGGGTTTCAGGAGTTGTTCTGATATCTTATTAAAAGGGCTTAAGTGTCTTGAATACAGAGGTTATGATAGCTGGGGCTTTACTTTCGTAGTGGGGAAGGAACTTTTTACCATAAAAAAGGCAGGAAAGATATCTGAGGCGGAAAATATTATAAATAAGTTTCCAGAGGAAAGTTTTTCCGGGATTGGTCACACCCGCTGGGCAACTCACGGTTCTCCTAATGATATAAATGCTCACCCTCACCTTGACTGCAAGGAAAAGATTGCTATCTGCCACAATGGAATAATTGAGAATTATGGGGAGCTCAAAAAGTGGCTTCAAAAAAGAGGACATATATTTAAAAGTGAGACGGACACGGAGGTGATAGCCCATCTTCTGGAGGAGTTTTACCAGGGTGATATGCTCTCTGCTATTAAAAAGGCTATGTTGAAACTTGTTGGAGCCTTCGGTCTTGCCATTATCTCAGGTTATGAGCCAGATGCTTTATATGGTGCAAGAAGAGGAAGTCCACTTGTTGTTGGTATAGGTGATAGGGAGATGTTTTTATCATCTGATGTCAATGCACTTGTCACCCACACAAGAAAGGTAATTTATCTTGATGATGATGAGATAGTAAAGCTTACGCCCACCTCCTTTAAAATTTGCAGCCTGGATAAGGATAAAAAGGAGAAGAAGATACACACAGTTCCCTTTGATGCAACATCTATTGAGAAAGGTGGATTTTCTCATTTTATGTTAAAGGAGATATTTGAGCAACCCGAATCTTTGCACAATGCCTTCAGAGGAAGAATGGACTACGAGAGAGCGACTGTAAAACTTGGTGGACTTGAACTTACAGAATCAGAGCTTTTATCAATTAAAAGGATAAAACTTCTGGGTTGCGGGACATCCTGGCATGCGGCTCTCGTGGGAAAGTATCTTTTTGAAGAGCTTGCCCGTATTCCTTCTGAGGTTGACTACTCTTCTGAATTTAGGTACAGAGATCCCATCTTATCTGAGGATGACCTTGTTATTGCAATTTCTCAGTCAGGCGAGACAGCAGATACTCTTGCTGCAGTGAGAGAGGCAAAAAGAAAAGGAGCGAAGGTTCTTGGAATATGTAATGTTGTTGGAAGTTCAATAGCAAGAGAATGTGGAAGAGGTGTTTATCTTCATGCAGGACCTGAGATAGGGGTTGCCTCTACCAAAGCCTTTACCTCTCAACTTCTTGTCTTAACCCTCCTTGCTATTTTATTTGCAAGGTTAAAAGGAATGCCAAGAAGAGATGCTCTTATTGCCCTAAATGCAATTGAGGCTTTACCCTCTCTTGCAGAAAGGGTTCTGAAAAAAGCAAAAAAGATAGAGGATCTTGCAAATTCTCTTTATACCTACAAAAATTTCCTTTATGTAGGAAGAGGATACCAGTATCCAATTGCGCTTGAGGGAGCTCTAAAGCTTAAGGAAATATCCTATATCCACGCAGAGGGAATTCCAGCAGCAGAGCTAAAACATGGACCTATTGCTCTTGTTGATGAAAATATGCCAACAGTTGTCCTTGCAACAGAAAGCCACATACTTGATAAGGTTAAATCAAATGTGGCTGAGATAAAAGCAAGAAAAGGGAGGATAATCTCAATAGTCACAGAGGCAAACCATGAGATGGATGATTTAAGTGACTTTAAGTTCAGTGTTCCCCCAACACCTCATTATCTTGCACCGATACTGTCTGTTATCCCTCTGCAGCTTCTTGCTTACTATGTTGCTGTCTTAAGGGGATGTGATGTGGACAAGCCAAGAAATCTTGCAAAAAGCGTAACGGTGGAGTAGGTAAAATGCAAGTTATAATTTTTGAAGACCACCTGGCAGGAGAGCTAAGACCTGTAACTTTAACAAGAAGTGCATTTGGAATAAGCCTTTGTGGAACAAATCTTTATGAACTTGTCAGAAGGAAGGGATTGAAAATATCATATATTGTCCGGGAGTACCTAAAAGATATGTGTAGTCAGGA
>JAGHCI010000127.1:0-8043 GCA_021160545.1 Candidatus Aerophobota bacterium
TCGAATCCCCGTGGCGCCATAATTTTTTATTAATTAATAAAAAGGAGCAACAGATGCAGACTTACATGCCTAAGAAGGAGGAGATAGTCAGAAAATGGTATCTTGTTGATGCCAAGGATAAAATCCTTGGAAGGCTTGCCACAAAAATTGCACGAATTTTATCAGGAAAGGACAAGCCAATATATACTCCCCACATAGATACAGGTGATTTTGTGATTGTGGTAAATGCGAGGAAAGTCAGAGTAACAGGAAGAAAAGAAGAAGGTAAAATTTATTATCATCATTCCGGATACCCCGGTGGATTAAAAAAGGAAACCCTGGCAGAACTCAGGGAGAAAAAACCCGAAGAGATTATAAAGAGAGCGGTGAAAGGTATGCTTCCCAAAAACAGGTTAGGAAGAAAAATGTTGAAGAGATTAAAAGTCTATCCTGATGAAGATCATCCCCACCAGGCGCAAAATCCTGAGCCAATAAGCCTTTAGAAATAAGAGGTAAATTATGGAGAAAAATTTGAGGGAAAAAATAGGTGAGGCCTTAAGTTATGTTCGTTCAAAGTCCTCTATTGTTCCTGAAATTGGTATAATCTTAGGAACAGGCCTGGGAAAACTTGCAGAAAAGATAGAGAATAAGGTTGTAATCTCTTATAAACAAATTCCTCATTTTGCTGTTTCCACTGCACCAGGGCATGCAGGTAATCTCCTACTGGGAAAAATCGGGGAGAAAAAAGTCGTGGCTATGCAGGGAAGATTTCATTTATATGAGGGTTACTCTCCTGAAGAGGTCACATTTCCAATTAGAGTTATGAAAGCTCTGGGAGTGAAAGTGTTGATAGAATCAAACGCAGCAGGAGGTATGAACCGTAATTTTAAACCCGGTGATATAATGATTATTACAGATCATATTAATTTTACAGGGACAAATCCTTTAATAGGTCCTAACGACGACAGTCTCGGTCCTCGTTTTCCTGATATGTCCGAGCCCTATGATTGGGATTTAATTGAACTTACAGAGGAAGTGGCACTTGAGGAGGGGATAAGGTGTCACAGAGGTGTTTATATAGGAGTTACAGGGCCAAATTTTGAAACAAGGGCAGAGTACAGGTTTTTTCATCTGATAGGTGCAGATGCTGTGGGGATGTCAACTGTGCCGGAAGTTATAGTGGCAAAACACAGTGGTCTAAAGGTTCTGGGACTAAGCTGTATAACCGATATGTGCATACCGGACAAGCTAGAACCTGTGGATTTTAGAAAGGTTATCGATGTAGCGAACAAGGCAGAACCTAAGGTCACAAGACTTGTAGAAAAAGTAATAAGGAAGATTTAAAATGGATTACAGCAAGACTTTAAATTTGCCAAAGACAGATTTCCCTATGCGGGCTGGTTTACCAAAAAGGGAGCCAGAAATCTTGAAATTCTGGGAAAAAAATAAGATTTATGAAAAAATAAGAAAGGCAAGACAGAACTCTAAAAAGTTTATACTTCATGATGGCCCTCCTTATGCTAATGGAGATATCCATCTTGGGCAGGCTTTTAATAAGATTCTTAAGGATATAATAGTTAAATATAAGTTAATGAGAGGATACGATAGTCCTTTTATTCCAGGATGGGATTGCCATGGTCTTCCTGTGGAACACCAGCTATTTAAAGAACTTGGCGTTGGCAAAAGGGACGTTTCCTGTGTTGAGTTTAGAAAGAAAGCAAGGGAATATGCCTTCCGTTTTGTAAAAAGACAGAGGGAGGAGTTTAGAAGATTGGGGGTTTTTGCTCACTGGGAAAGCCCTTATCTCACTATGGATTATGATTACGAGAGCGAGATTGTTAGATATTTTGGTAATCTTGCCAAAAAAGGTTATATCCACAGGAGAATGAAGCCAATTTACTGGTGTTTTAATTGTCAGACAGCTCTGGCTGAAGCAGAGATAGAATACAAAACCAAAAAGTCTCCCTCCATCTACGTGAAGTTTTTACTTACAGATAAAATACCCGGAGTTAATTTTGAAGGATCTTTTTATGTTCTTATATGGACCACAACCCCCTGGACTCTTCCTGCAAATTTAGCAGTAGCTGTTCATCCTGAGCTGGAGTATATTCTTGTTAAAAAAGAGGGGGAAGAGGAAGCTTTTGTTATGGCAAAAGACTCCTTAAAGAATATAAGTGAAGAGGCAGGCAAATGGAAGGTTATTGCAGATTTCAAGGGGAAAGCACTTGAGGGTGTCAGATACAAAAGACCCTATTTAGAAGGAGAAGGGAAGATTTTACTTGCTGATTTTGTTGATCCAGAAGAGGGAACAGGTTGTGTTCATATTGCTCCTGGACATGGAGAAGAGGACTATTTTTTAGGTCTTGAAAATGGCCTTCCTGTTTTTTCACCGGTGGATGATGAAGGGAAGTTTACAGATGAGGTGAAGAATTTAAAGGGAATACAAGTTTTTGAAGCCAATAGTTTGATTGAAGAAGAGCTTGAGAAAAGAGGCTCCCTTTTTAGTAAAGGAGAACTGGAGCATTCTTATCCTCACTGTTGGAGGTGTGGAAAGCCCGTTATTTTCCGTGCAACTCCTCAGTGGTTTTTAATTGTTGACAAGAATAACCTGAGAAAGAAAGCCTTAGAGTCAGTACTTTCAAAGGTGAAATGGATTCCTCTCTCTTCAAAAAGCAGAATGGAAAGCATGCTTAAAGAGCGCCCTGACTGGTGCTTGTCCCGTCAGAGATACTGGGGAGTAGGTATCCCGGTTGTATATTGTGATTCTTGCAAAAAGCCCATTTTGAATGAGGAGATTATAAATCGTGTTGCAGATAAGATAGCCAGAAGAGGTTCTGATGTGTGGTTTGAGGAGGATGTGTATTTTTTTATCCCCGAAGGGTTTAAATGTCCTTATTGTGGTTCAGAAAAATTCAGGAAGGAGCAGGACATACTGGATGTATGGTTTGAATCTGGCATATCGCATCAAGTAGTGCTTGTTAAAAGAATGGGCTTAAAAAGCCCTGCAGACCTTTACCTTGAAGGATCAGACCAGCACCGAGGGTGGTTTCAAACTTCCCTTTTAACTTCTGTGGCTTTAAAGGATGTTCCTCCTTACAGAGAAGTTCTCACGCATGGCTTTATTGTTGATGCACAGGGCAGAAAGATGTCCAAATCTTTGGGCAATGTGGTTGATCCACAGGAGGTTATAAAAAAATATGGCGCAGAAATCTTAAGGCTTTGGTCAGCAATTGAGGATTATAGCGAGGATATCAGGATATCTGATGATATAATTGAGTATGCGGTAGACATTTACAGGAAAATAAGAAATTCTTACAGGTTCATACTCGGGAATCTTTTTGATTTTTCACCCCTGAAAGATAAAGTGGATTATAAAGAGCTTCGCCAGGTAGACAGATGGATTTTGTGTAAGCTTCAGAGATTAATTGAGGAGGTTACCTCTTTATATGATAATTTTAGATTCCATGAGGTTATTCAGCGTTTGCATAAGTTTGCTAACAACTATTTAAGTGCCTTTTATTTTGATATACTGAAAGATAGATTATATACTTTCACGCCGACCTCTGTTGAGCGACGAGCTGCTCAAACAGTTTTATATCTTATTTTAAAGTCTCTTGTGAAACTCACCTCTCCTGTTTTGTCCTTCACAGCCGAGGAAGTATGGAGTTATATAAACAAAATGGGCGAGGAAAAAGAGGAAAGTGTTTTCCTCTCCTCCTGGCCCGAAGTTAACCCTGAATTTATTGATATGGAGCTGGAAGAAAAATGGGAGATAATAATCAACCTGAGGGAAGAGGTGTTGAAGAAAATGGAGGAAGCTCGTCAGCAGAAGAAGATATCCTCTTCACTTGATGCTAAATTGAGTATTAAACTTCCTCAGAAGGAATTTGATATATTAAACGAATTGGGTGAAGAGGCCTTAAAAGAGGTTTTTATTGTTTCCCAGATTGAACTTGACTCTTCCTCCGCTGTGGAAATAAAAGTTGACAGAGCAAAAGGGAAGAAATGTGATAGGTGCTGGAGTTACAGTGAAAGGGTAGGGGAGAATAAGAACCATCCCTCCCTTTGTGAAAAATGCTGGAAGGTGGTAGAAGAAATTGGTTTGCACGAAAAAGTCAGCTGAACATCACAGAATACTGGTAGAAAAAGGTGGGAGAAGACTTGATGTTTTTCTAAAAGAACACTTTTCAAATTTTTCTCGCAGCTTTATTAAGAAGCTAATTGGACAGGGAAGAATAACTGTAAATAGTAAAGTAGAAAAACCTTCCTACTTACTTAAAAGAGGGGATAGTATAGAAGTTGTAGTTCCTTGTGAAGAGGAACTATCCGTTGTTGCTGAACCTATTGAGCTAAATATTATATTTGAAGATGAGCATCTTATTGTTGTTAATAAACCTTCAGGGATGACGGTTCACCCTGTGTATTTAGGACAAAAAGGGACGCTGGTTAATGCTCTTTTATATTATACAAAAAATCTGTCTCAGCTGGGAGGACCACTTCGTCCAGGGATTGTTCATAGACTTGACAAAGACACATCAGGAATAATGGTAGTGGCTAAAACCGATGTTTCTCACCTTGCCCTGGCGATGCAGTTCAGAAAAAGAGAAGTTGAGAAAAGGTATCTTGCTCTTGTGAGAGGAAAGCCTTCAAAACCTCAAGGTATTATAGATGTGAAAATAGGCAGGAAGAAAAAAGGGGGGATAAAAAGAGTTATAGAGGGGGAACGTGCAAGGGAGGCTGTGACTTCCTATAAGGTATTGAAAAATTGGAAAAAGTGGAGTTTGCTTGAAGTTCATCCCCTTACAGGTAGAACTCATCAGATAAGAATTCATTTGAAGATGTTAAATTGCTTTCTAATTGGAGATAGGCTTTACGGAGGGAAACTGGCAAGGGATTTTCCTGTAAAGGTAGAGCGAGCTATGCTGCATTCCAGAATCTTGGGATTTTTTCATCCTATAAAGAAAGAGTGGATGAGGTTTGAGGCTCCTCTGCCTCAGGATATGAAAGAGATAATAGATTATTTGGAGAGAGAGTATGGATCTAAAAAATAAGGTGGCCATAATTACAGGTGGTGTCCGGGGAATTGGTAGGGCTATATCTCAGAGATTTATTGACCTTGGTGCGAGAGTTGCTATTTTTGATGTTTCTGAAGGTGAATTGAAAGAAGAAGATGAAACTCACCTTTTTTTCTTTTTAAAAGTTGATGTCACAAATCTGAAAGAAGTAGAGAATGGTGTGAAGAAGGTAATTGACAAATTTTCCCGGATTGATATATTGGTCAACAATGCCGGTATCACTCAGGACAAGCTTATACTCAGGATGAGCGAAGAAGACTGGGACAGGGTAATGAGTGTAAACCTAAAAGGTGCTTTTAATTGTATAAAGGCAGTTTCTCCTTTTATGATGCGACAAAGAACAGGCAGAATTATTAATGTCTCCTCCATAATAGGGTTGAGAGGAAATATAGGACAGGCAAATTATGCAGCTTCCAAGGCTGGATTGATAGGTCTTACTAAATCAGCTGCCAGAGAGTTTGCAAAAAGACAGATTACAGTTAATGCAATAGCTCCTGGTTTTATCCAGACAAAAATGACTGAGAGGTTGATAGAAAGTGGAAAGGCAAAAGAAATGATTTCTCAGATTCCCTTAGGCAGAACTGGCAGACCAGAAGAGGTTGCCTCGCTTGTTGCTTATCTTGCTTCAGATGAGGCTTCCTATATTACGGGTGAAGTGATAAGAGTGGATGGGGGTCTTAGTATGTGATTTTAACCGTTTTGATTTTGAAAGATAAGTTCAAAAATCTGTTAAAAAGAAAAAATAGGGAGGATGAAAGGATGACGAGAGAAGAAATTTTGAAAAAAGTAAAAAAAATAGCAAGTGAACAGTTAGGTGTTGAAGAATCCCAAATAACCATGGATGCAAAGTTTGTAGATGATCTGGGAGCGGATTCTCTTGATACTGTGGAGCTTGTTATGGCTTTGGAAGAAGAATTTGGAATAGAGATTTCCGATGAGGAGGCAGAGAAGTTAACAGATGTGAAAAAGGTGGTTGACTATATAGAGGAGCATTTAAAAGAGAATCAATAATCATTGTAAAAATAGAAAATGAATAAAAGACGCGTGGTTGTGACAGGGGTCGGAGTTGTAAGTCCTGTGGGTATTGGTATAAAAGATTTTGGAGAGGGAATTTTTTCCGGGAGAAATGGTATAAGGAGAATAACTCGCTTTGATCCTTCCGAATTTCGCTCTCAAATAGGAGGAGAAGTGGATATAAAAGTAGAAGACTACCTTTCTCCCAAGGAAATAAAGAGAATGGATAGATTCACACAACTTGGGATGATAGCAGCGAAAGAGGCTATTGAAGGAGCTGGTATAGACGTAGATAAAGAAAATCCTGAGAGAATAGGAGTTGTTGTTGGTTCAGGAGTTGGAGGCCTTCAGACCATTGAGAGAGAGGAAAAGGTTTTGCTGGAAAAGGGTCCACAAAAGGTTAGTCCCTTTCTTGTTCCCATGCTAATAACAGATATAGCCTCTGCTTACATTGCCATAAAGTATGGTTTCATGGGGCCAAACCTTTCCATCTCTACAGCATGTGCTACAGGAACTCACGCAATAGGAGAGGCTTTTAAAATGATTCAAAGAGGAGATGCTGACATTGTGGTCACAGGAGGAACAGAGGCGGCAATTACTCCTCTTGGTCTTGCTGGGTTTTGTTCGATGAGAGCACTTTCTACGAGGAATGACGAACCTCACAAGGCTTCCCGTCCTTTCGATAGAGAAAGAGACGGGTTTGTTATAGGAGAGGGAGCGGGAATTCTGGTGCTTGAAGAAATGGAAAGAGCCAAAAAAAGAGGTGCCAAAATATGGGCTGAGATAGCAGGATTTGGAATGAGCTGCGATGCTTACCATATTACCCAACCTGTAGAGGATGGAAGAGGAATTAAGGTTGCAATGAAAAAGGCTTTAGAAGATGCACAGGTTAATCCAGATGAAGTGAATTACATTAATGCTCATGGGACCTCTACTCCTCTTAACGATAAGGTGGAAACCAAGGCAATAAAGAGTCTTTTTGGGAAGCAGGCTTATAATATCCCCGTTAGCTCCACCAAATCTATGACAGGGCATCTGTTGGGAGCTACAGGTGGGGTGGAAGCTATTGTTTGTATTCTGGCTATTCAGCAAAAAATAGTACCACCAACCATAAATTACGAATTCCCTGATCCAGAATGCGATCTTGACTATGTGCCTAATGAGGCCCGGGAAGCGGAGGTTAATATTGCTATTTCAAATTCAATGGGTTTTGGTGGGCATAATGCAACTTTGGTAGTTAGAAAGTTTGAGTAATTTTTTAATAAACTGTAATCCATGATAGATTCATCTCGTGTCAGAGCTTTGGAAAATTTTCAGGAAGTAATAGGTATAAGATGGAGAAATGTAGAGCTTCTTAACCAGGCGTTGACTCATTCCTCTTATGCGAAACCTCCCTCTCAAAAAGTTCCTGATAATGAAAGGATGGAGTTTTTAGGTGATGCTGTCCTGGAATTTGTAATAGCAGATTATCTTTTTCGAAGGTTTTCCTATCTTGATGAAGGGGCTCTCTCTCGAATGAGAAGTGCTGTTGTCTCTGAGGAAAATCTTGCCCATCATGCTCGTAAAATAGGACTTGGTGATTATCTTCTTGTGGGAAAAGATCAGGAGGAGATTCGTTTTCAGGATGCTATCTTAGCTGATACTTACGAGGCAGTAATTGGTTCTCTCTATCTTGATAGGGGGTTGAGAGTTACAAAGAGATTTATATTGAATTTTTTTATAAAAGAAGAAAATCTTCTCGCAAAGACCAAAGACTACAAATCTCTCCTTCAGGAATACTCCCAGTCAATTTATAAAAAGCTTCCTTATTACAAAGTGGTCCAGGAGGAGGGACCCGACCATAAAAAAATGTTTAGGGTAAGAGTTGAGATAAACGGAAAAATTTTAGGAGAAGGGTGGGGAAGAAGCAAAAAGAAGGCAGAAAAAATGGCAGCGGAAAAGGCATGGGAGAAGTTAAATATAGAGGAGATTTGAA
>JAGHCI010000146.1:0-2582 GCA_021160545.1 Candidatus Aerophobota bacterium
AGCGGCAAAAAATATTTTTGGGATGAATGCTCTTTTAAGAGAGATGTGCAAGATGGATGCCTCTGACCTTCACCTTGTAGCAGGTTCTCCTCCAAGATTCAGAGTAAATGGTGTCCTCACTCCCTGGAGCAAAAATAGTCTTTACCCTGAGGATATAAAGCAGCTTGCCTATGGTGTAATGCGCCCTGAGCAGGTAAAAGAATTTGAGAAAAAGACATCCCTTGATTTTACCTATGCTGCACCTGGTATTGGTAGATTCAGGTTTAATGTTCACCTGCAGAGAGGAACTGTGGCAGTTGCTGTAAGACGTATCCCTCCTGTGATAAGATCCCTTGCTGAGCTAAACCTTCCTCCCATCCTTCGTGATATAGCACTTCAGCAAAAAGGACTTGTCCTTGTTACAGGTCCAAGTGGCTGTGGCAAATCCACCACCCTTGCCAGTATGATAGACATAATAAACAGAGAAAAGGATGTGCACATAATAACAATAGAGGACCCAATAGAGTATGTGCACTCTCACAAAAAAGCAGCTGTTGAACAGATAGAGGTTGGAAGTGATAGTCCCTCCTTTGCAAGTGCCCTGAAGTATGCCTTAAGACAGGACCCTGATGTAATTCTTGTTGGAGAGATGAGAGACCTTGAGACAATATCCATGGCACTTACCGCTGCAGAGACAGGTCATCTTGTCTTTGCAACTCTTCACACACCTGATGCCTCTCAGACAATAAGCAGGATAATTGATGTTTTCCCCACTGCAAGGCAAGCTCAGATAAGATCACAGCTTTCCCTTGTCCTAAAACATGTTATCTGTCAGCAACTTCTTCCTAAAAAAGGTGGTGGAATGGTTCCTGCATGTGAGATTTTAAAGGTGACCCCTGCTGTTGCCAATCTTATAAGACAGAACAAAATTGAGCAGCTTTACACAGTGATTGATACAGGCTCATCTGAGGGGATGATATCCCTCAGAAGGTCCCTGCAAAATCTTGTGCAGAAAGGTTTAATATCAGGAATTGATGCCTTAGAGCATGCAGAAAGATACAGAAAAGAAATTGAGGAGTGGCTTAGAAAGAAGGGATGGAGGAAATTTCCTGGATAGGAAGGCGGGTAAAAATAAAAAAATGAAAGGCAATACAAAGACTTTACCCAGGAGTGAAGGATTTACCTTAGTTGAGCTTATAATTAGCATACTTATTATTGCTATTGCTTTGCTTGGAGTGGTCGCAGCCTCGCTTAAGACAAACTTACTGGTGGAGGAGACAAAAAGAGTGGCAAAGGCTGATGAGTATATAGCAGGGCAGATGGAGGAGATAAGATCAAGTGGTGCTGTTAGTACAAATGATAGTATAACTGTCTCAATTACCGGCGATTCTGTTTCTGGTGTCTATACTTTAACTTCCTTTGAAATTGCAAATGCAGCCTCACATTGGACCTCCAGTATCTTTCCCGGGACAATAACAAGAGCCATCACTTTCTATGTTTATCAAAAGGGTTTAAGCTGGCGACCATGAAAAGATACCAGGGGTTTATGCTTATTGAGTTTTTAATAGCAACCTGTATAGCTGTTATCGTCTTGTTTATTATTTATGTTTTTTATCAATCCGAGATGAGGAATTACCAGTTTAATAAAGCACGAATGGAGGCTGTTGATAAATTATGGCTGAGTATGGACAGAATAAAGGAGGAAGTTCGCAAGGGGAAGCGATTTGAGAATCCTGATACCTTTCCTTTTCCCAGTATATTCCCGGATATTTCCCAAGCTCCTGATTCTCTTGTCTTTACCAAAGTTAATAATGAAGTTGTAGCTTTTTTTACCTATGAAAGTGATGGTAATCTCTATAAAGCCATCTCTGGTGCAACCACAACCACCGCACAGATTATTGCTCAGGATACACGTATATCTGCCAGCTCTTCCTCAGGTTCAGCTCAGGTTACCCTGTCTACAAACTGGACTTTTAGAGGTGTAACCAGAACAGAAAGCATAACTTCAAAAGTAGCTTTGCGTAACTGGAGGGGGTACTGATGGAGAAAGAAAGAGGTTATGTTCTTGTCCTTGCACTTTTAATAGCCACCTGTATTCTTTTGTATATCATAATACAAACCGGGACTATTTTCATCCAGCGAAGGCAGGTGGATTATTCATTTTACCGGGAGAAAGCTTTTGCGCTGGCAGAGTCAGGGGTGGATGCCGGTATTGCTGCGCTGGATCAGCTAAGTCTTCCAGAGTCTTTTAGTGTCTCAGGCACAATAGAGGGAATGGGAACTTTTACAGCCCAGGTTACCTCTTCAGCTTCACAGGCAACTGTAACTGCGATGGGTGTTGTGTCTCATGGTTCAAACACGATAACAAAAACAATAAGGGTACGACTTATAAACTTGTCTTCTCTTATCTTTGACGCAGCTGCGATCGGATTAAATGGGGTAAATGTTAGCGGTACAGGCTATATAGATGGAGATGTTGTTGTTGGGCCTGGAGCTCCTGCTCCTGACGAGGAGAAAGTCAGCGGAGATATAAGGGCGCTTGACATACCGATGGAACTTCCAAGAATTCCTCCGCCTTCCTCCTTTAGTAGTTGGGGTGATGA